>JAEZAY010000023.1 GCA_023427575.1 Bacteroidota bacterium
CCGGACTCTTCGAAGCGGCCAGTGGCGGCACTTTATTTCTGGACGAGATTGGTAACATTTCGCTGCAGCAGCAGGCCAAGTTGCTAAGCGTTCTGCAAAACCGCGTCATTACCCGCCTGGGCACCAATCAGCCCATTCCCATTGATATCCGCCTCATATGCGCCACCAATGTACCCCTGTCGGAACTGGCCAATGAAAGCCGGTTTCGTAAAGACCTTATCTATCGTATAAACACGGTGGAGATCATGGTTCCGCCATTACGGAAAAGGGGCGAAGATATTATTCTGCTGGCCCGGCATTTCTGCCGCGTTTACTCTGCCAAGTATATGAAAACCGTTCCCGGATTTGATGCGAAGGCGGAGGAAAAGCTGCTGCAATATCATTTTCCCGGAAATGTGCGTGAACTGCAATACACCATCGAACGTGCAGTCATCATGTCGGAAGGGAATGTGCTTCAGGCGAAGGATCTTATCTTTTCTCCCATTGAGTCGGCTTCAGAAACCAGCCGCGATGAGGAAACGGAAATGAAGCTCAGTTCGGTTGAAAAGAATACGATTTTACGCGTGATCGACAAGCATAATGGAAATATAACAAAAGCTGCCCGGGAACTGGGTTTAACAAGAACTGCTCTGTACCGAAGATTAAGTAAATATGACATATAAGAATTTTGAATGGCGGTTGGTGTACAGGGTAGTCCTGCTGTTGATTATCCTCACTGCTACCGCCTTTGCCATTACGGGTAAGGCCTATGTATACCTGATCCTTCTGCTGCCTGTCATCGTATTTCAGGTAGCAGATATGATCCGCTTTCAACGGAAAACCCAGGAAGAGTTGAACCAGTTTGTTGAATCGGTTCATTACCGCGATTTCAGCCGCTACTTTGATGTAAAACATGCCCCGCTGGAACTGCAGCCACTGCGTCAGGGCTTTAATGAAATCAATTCAACATTTAAAGTTATCACCAGGGAAAAAGAGACCCAATACCAGTATGTACAAAAGATCCTGGAACTGGTTAATACGGGAATCCTCTCGTACGAAGAAGAAAGCGGCGAGGTGATCTGGATGAATGAGTCCTTAAAATCAATCCTTCAGCTTCCGTATCTTAAAACAATTCATTCGCTTGCCAAAAGAGATGAAGAGTTGTACAAACAATTGCTGTTATTAAAGCCGGGAGATCAGAAACTGGCCAATGCGCATCTCGACAGAACCAGTTTTAAGCTCCTGCTATCAGGTACTGCTTTTCAAACCGATGGGAAACGCTATCGTTTAATCGCTTTTCAAAACATAAACGAAACCATCGATGAAACGGAATCGAAGGCATGGCAAAAACTGTTAAGCGTGATGACGCATGAAATTATGAATTCCATTGCGCCCATTTCTTCGCTGGCCGACACGCTCAGGAACCGTTTGAAAAATTCCGTTTCGAGGATTAACAATGAAAGCAGAGCCGTGGAAGACCTCGAACTGGGGATCGACACGATTAAAAGGCGTAGTGAAGGGTTGCTGAAATTCGCAGAAACCTATCGCAGTCTGAACAGGATAAATACCCTGAACCTGACAAAGGTATATGTGCGCGATTTGTTTGAAAACCTGCATTCGCTGATGTTGCCCACACTGGAGCAAAAGAATATTCATGTTGAAATTATCCTGAAGGATCCGGATCTGTATTTTCAGGGCGATACCAATCTGGTTGAACAGGTTCTTATCAATCTGCTGGTAAATGCGATGGAAGCCGTAAAAGAGAAAGAGTCGCCGCAAATTACATTATCGGCATATTTTTCTGCGAGCCGCAAAATGGTGATCCGGGTGGCCGACAATGGTACCGGTATGAGTGAAGAAGTACTGGATAAGATTTTTGTTCCTTTTTTCAGTACGAAAAAAAGCGGAAGCGGCATCGGTTTGAGTTTATGCAAACAAATTATGATGCTGCACAAGGGAACCATCCATGTGCATTCGATCGTGGGGGAGGGCAGCGCCTTTATGTTGCAATTCTGACGATAAATCAGATGGCCAGTTTTAATCTTCTGCCCAGCCAGCTTTCTTTCACCGGAATAATCCAGTTGTTAAGAAACTGTTCTTTATTCTGCACGGTATTGTTGAAGTACAAAGTATTGCTGTCTATAAACTGATGCTGAAGTGCATATTCCAGTTGCGCCATCGGAACCACCTGAACTCTTTCCTTTATGAGAAAGGCGAGAGCCTGGCGGTCGAACATCTGAATCTGGAACAACTGTTCAATATCTTTTATCAGCCGTACTGAAGAATCGGTGCTGCAGCCGCCAATGGGATCTTCGGTATCATCGGCCATTAAAACGATAAACTGGCCAAAAAAGAGGTTGGCGTAGCCCTTCACCGGTGTTCCATGTGATTTCCAGTTGCTGGTGAAGGTTTTTAAAATATCTTCTACCTGCAATGCTTCACTGATAGTAAGCAGCCGGCTGCTTTGGTAAATCCATACTCTTGAGTTTGGGGAAAAATCCGCCGGCACCAGTTCCTGATAGTTCAAATTCATGGTGCAAATTTAGCAAATTCGGCGGAATGGGATCAGTTCATCGACTGGTCGATCAGTTCGGCGATATCAAGCACCTGAACCGCATTTTCCTTTTCACTGCTTTTTACGCCATCGGTAAGCATGGTATTGCAAAAGGGGCAGGCCGAGGCTATAATGGCTGCTCCGGTATCAATCGCTTCTTCAGTTCTTTCGTTGTTGATTCTTTTGGTGCCTTTTTCTTCTTCTTTGAACATTTGGGCACCGCCGGCACCGCAACAAAGGCCATTGCTGCGGCATCGTTTCATTTCTACCAGCTCGGCATCCAAAATTTCAAGCACCTTCCGCGGCGCCTCGTAAATATCGTTGGCGCGGCCCAGGTAGCAACTGTCGTGATACGTAATGCGTTTTCCTTTAAAGCTGCCGCCTTCTTTCAGGCGGATCTTCCCTTCGTCTATAAGCGATTGCAGGAAACTGGTATGATGAACCACTTCATAGGTTCCGCCAAGCGCGGGATATTCGTTCTTAAAAACATTGAAACAATGCGGGCAGGCTGTTACAATTTTTTTTATCTGGTAATTATTCAGTACCTGGATGTTCTGGTAGGCCATCATTTGAAACATGAACTCATTGCCGGCGCGTCGAACAGGATCGCCTGTGCACATTTCCTCATTGCCGAGAATGGCAAAACGGATCCCGGTTTTATTCAATATTGACGCAAAAGCCCGGGTAATTTTCTGAGCCCGCTGGTCAAAACTGCCTGAACAGCCTACCCAAAACAGGATCTCCGGTGATTCGCCCCTTGCCGCCATTTCAGCCATAGTGGATACTTCCATACATATAAATTTATCGGCTCCGATTGCCCGAACTTACAATTTAACAACTAAGCCTCAAACGGTTAAAACAGATTTCTGGCATAAAAATAGAATGAGGTAACCAGATTAATAAAAAATTAATATTATTTTGCGTAAACAACAATGGCAAATGCAATTACAAAAAGCTGTAAACAACGTATTTGTACAACTTGAAGATACATTGAACCAGCTTACTCAGGATGAGTATGTACAGCCTTGCAAAAACCTCGGCCAAAATACGATCGGGCAACATATCCGGCATATTATTGAGCTGTTTCAATGCCTTGAAAGCGGGTATGCAGCAGGTTTAGTGAACTACGAAAACCGGAAAAGAGATCTCATGATCGAGACGGATAAAGAATTTGCAAGGTCCCTGCTTCGCAGCATCTACAGCAATCTGCACCGCCCCGATAAAAACCTGCTCTTACAGGCTTCATACGATGATCAGGCTGCTGATCTCATTTCCATTGATACCAACTACTTCAGGGAAATTGCCTATAACCTGGAGCATACCATTCATCATATGGCATTGATCCGGATCGGCATCAATGAAGTATCTCAGATTAATCTGCCTGATTATTTTGGTGTTGCTTCCTCGACCATCAAGCACCGCAAAGAATGTGCACAGTAACCTTTATTCCTGCCGGTAATGAAATATTGCTGACCTCCAACCGCGATGAGAAAGTAAAAAGGTCGAAGGCATTAAAGCCCGCGATATATCCGCACAATACCGGAAGGATTTTATTTCCCAAAGACGGGGAGGCCGGCGGAACCTGGATCGCTGCTGCTGAAACAGGCCACGTGCTGGTATTGCTGAACGGAGCTTTACATCCGCATGATCCTTCCCCGCCATACCGGAAAAGCAGGGGCCTGATTCTGCTGGATCTGGCAGATTCCTATTCGCCCACGCAGTACTTTAATAATATGAACCTTGAAAATATTGAACCCTTTACCCTGGTGATTCTGGAGGAAGGTTCTTTATATGAAGCTCGCTGGGATGGACAAACGAAGTATTTCAGCCGGATAGATGAAAAAATACCCCATATCTGGTCTTCCGCTACATTGTATTCAAAGGAAATTATCAGCGAACGCGAAAAATGGTTTGCCGCCTGGCTGGAAAAATTTCCTGAACCCAGCCAGGAACAGGTTCTGGAATTTCATCAACAGAGCGGCCAGGATGATCCTGCCAATGCAATCTCTATGAATAGGGAAGGAGTGTTAAGAACCATCAGTGTAACTTCCATTGCAAAAAACAATTCAGAAACTTCTATGACCTATATTGATTTGATGGATAATAAGCTTCACTGTCAAAAAATGGTTGCCGAAAAAACCACGATAGGGGGATGAATCTGATCAAGCGAATGTTTCATAAGCCGGTTTTAATTCGTCTGTTGCATTGGGAGTACTGGAGTTTCGGTGCTATCTATGCCCTAATTTATCCCATCTGGTTTTTTCTTTGCTTACGAGCAAGATCGCTGTTTTTTTTTGCGGCTTCCAATCCTTCCATTGAAAACGGGGGTTTTTTAAATGAATCAAAAAAAGATATTCATCCGCTTATACCACCGGAATGGGCGCCTGCTACCCGTTTTTTCTCGTTCCCCGCTGATCCCGAAGAGGTTTTATTGGAACTTCAAAATGCCGGACTTCAATTTCCACTGATCGGCAAACCGGATAAGGGCGGTCGTGGCCGGGGGGTAAAACGTTTGTCAGACAAAGCAGATCTGATCAGCTATATACAGAATGCCCAAACCGATTTTCATATTCAGCAGTTTGTTCCTTATAAAAAAGAAGTGGGCATTTTCTACTATCGCTATCCGGGAACCGAAAAGGGCGCCCTCAGCGGGATCGTGCGAAAAGAATTTCTCACCATCCGCGGCAATGGGAGAAGCACTATGGAAGAACTGATCCGCAGTGATAAAAGAGCTTTGTTGCAATTGGAAAGTTTGCGCAATATATATGGGAATAAATTAGCAGAAGTTTTAGATGAAGGGAGTTCTCTGGAGCTGGTGCCGTACGGTAATCATGCACGCGGGGCATTGTTCATCGATGATTCGGAATTGATCGATGCAACTCTGACAGAAGCCATAGATGCCATTTGCCGCCGGATCCCCGATTTTTATTTCGGCAGGCTGGATATCCGCTACGATAACTGGGAAGATCTGAGAAATGGGAAAAATCTTTCGGTGATTGAAGTCAACGGAGCCGGCTCGGAGCCCACGCATATTTATGACCCGCGGCATTCGTTGTTTTTTGCCTGGAAAGAAATTGTCCGGCACTGGATTCTGTTGTACCGGATCAGCCGTTTAAACCACCGCCTCGGGCATCCGTATCTTCGTTTCAGTGAAGGGATCCGGATGTTCCGGGAAGATAGGGAATTGTCGAAAAAACTGGCGGCAATGCCGGAATAAGGGATCTTTTTTCAAGCCCGATTTTTGTAAACATCAAAGCCAGATCGCTGCCGGGGCAGCGCATAACGATAAACGTGAATTACCCGCCATTGAGCCGCATTTTTGTAACAGGCATGTTCATCAGTTTCCTGGGCACATTGCCATTGGGATCACTGAATATCGCTGCCATGCAAATCTCGGTAACGGATGGAATTCGCCCAGCCCTGTATTTTGCCATCGGCGCCCTGTTGGTCGAAATCATCTATGTAAGAGTTTCTCTGGTTGCAATGGATTGGGTGAGAAAAAGAGAAAAATTTTTCAAAGCGCTGGAATGGGTAACCATCATGATCATATTTGCCCTGGCCGTGAGCAGCTTTATTGCCGCCTCGCATCCGGAGGTAGACAAAAATATCCTGCTCTCAAATTCGATCCACCGCTTTTGGCTGGGGGTTATGATGAGTGCAATAAACCCGGTACAAATTCCTTTCTGGTTCGGGTGGAGCACGGCCTTAATGACCAAAGGACTGCTGCTGCCAAGAAACCGCGACTACAATCTCTACATTATAGGTATTGGCACCGGCACTTTATTGGGAAACCTGGTATTTATAATGGGCGGGCGCTTTGTGGTTGATACCCTAAACGCAAGGCAGGACGTTTTGAATTATATTATAGGATCGGTATTTCTGGTAACGGCCATTATTTTATTTGTAAAAATGAAAAGAAGGAAAAAGCAGGCCAACTAATCCCTCCACCTTTCTCTTTCATCGGGACTAAACTTCCAGGGCGCAAAGTTGTTTTCAACATTGCTGAACATGGCATTCCATTCAGCCGGTGCCTTGCTTTCTTCCATGATCAGCGAACGCCTTAATTCAAGGATAATTTCCAGCGGACTTATGGCCACCGGACATTCCTGCACACAGGCATTGCAGGTAGTGCAGGCATTCAGTTCTTCAACCGTTATATAATCGTACAGCAGTTTTTTGTTATCGTCCTGAAAAGTTTTGTTTTTGCTGATGTTTTTTCCGACTTCTTCCAGCCGGTCGCGGGTATCCATCATGATTTTGCGTGGGGAAAGAACTTTACCGGTTTGAGTAGCCGGACAGGCAGCGCTGCATCTGCCACATTCGGTACAACTATAGGCATCCAGTAAATTTCGCCAGCTTCAATCAAAAACATCTTTAGCGCCAAATTTATCCGGAGCAACCGCATCGGCCGGGGCCAGCTCAGGCTGCATTGCGTATAGTACTTCCTTCTGCAGCGATTCCATGTTTTTCATCTTTCCTTTGGGTTCCAGCCGGGCATAATATGCATTTGGAAAAGCAAGCAGAATATGTAAATGTTTTGAATAAGGGAGATAGTTCAGAAAGGCAAGAATGCCGGTGATATGAAGCCACCATGCCGTTCTTTCAATAGCGATCAGCGTTTCCGTACCAAAGCTTTGCAGGAGAGGATGCAGAGCCGGGGAAAAAAGGAAATTTCCGGTCGGGTTTTCCGAGTAAGGGGCGGCAGCCCTTTGCTGCAACAAAGTGTCGGCCGCATTCATTGTCAGGAACAAAGTCATCAGAATGATCTCTGTAATTAAAATATAATTGGCATCGCTTCGGGGCCATCCATCCAGATCCCTGCTGATAAATCGTCTCAAGCGGATCAGATTCCTTCTGATAAGAAAAGCAATACAAACAATAATAACGCCCAAAGCCAGAAACTCAAATGCATTGATCAGAAAAGGGTAAAGATTACCGAGAACCGGCACAAAAAGCCGGTGCGTTCCCAAGATTCCATCCAGTACAATTTCCAGAACTTCCAGGTTGATTATAATAAAACCGGCATAGATTATAAAATGCATGAATGCCACCAGTGGATACCGGAACATTTTCTTCTGCCCAAATGCGAGCAGCAACAGATTTTTCCATCGGAGACCGGGCTGATCGCTGTAATTTTCATCCCGGCCCAACAGGATGTTCCTCCGGATCTCATGGGCTTTTTTATAAAAGAGGGCAGCCGAAATGAGAAGCAGCAGAATAAACAGGATCTGTTGTAGATATTCCATCTTGCCAAGATAGGAATTTTTAAATTTTGATCTGCGCGAAATCCTGCTGCATGCAGGCTGCCAATTATCCGTGTTTAGCATTAAATTATCTGATAAAAAACCGGGTCTTCCTTGATTCTGTACCCGATCCCGGATTTTGCTTTTTTCTTATCCGGCAGCGATATCTTAAGTTTGAAAAAAAATCAGATGGGCAGAAACTATATCCTGGATCAGGAAGGTGTAAAGATGAAGCTTAAAAGAATGGCATATGAGATCTATGAAAACAATACCGGTGAAGAGCAAATAACCCTGATCGGCATCCGGGATAATGGTTCGGTGATTGCAGAATACGTTCAGCGTTTATTAAATGAAATCAGTCCGCTTAAAACTAAAATTCTGCATCTTACCCTCGATAAAAAACGTCCCGGTAAAATTCAGCTTAGCGATGATTTTTCATTCGATGATCAGGCCGTGGTGGTGGTTGATGATGTGGCCAACTCCGGAAAAACCATGTTGTATGCCATGAAACCCCTGCTGGAAATGCATCCGAAAAAAATTGAAACGCTGGCGCTGGTCGAACGCACGCATAAGGCCTTCCCCATTCATACAAACTATGTAGGCCTGTCGCTCGCTACTACTTTTCAGGATCATATTTATGTAGAAGTGGTGAACGGCATCATTATGGGCGCCTGGATCGATTGAGAACATTAAAAATACAAAGCCCGGAACCGGAATCCATTCCTGTTAAATTCCAGGGCCGGAGCGGGAATTTTAATACTATTGGCCATGAACAGCAGCGATCTTACCAGCTTGCTTCGGGTATTGATCCGGGTTAGGTCGAGATCAGGTGAAAGATAAAATCTTCTGATCCGGCTGATATCATTACGTTCGAAAACCTGGCCATTTTCAATCCATCGGTTTTCAGTTCCACCCAGCATAAGGTCGGAGCTATACCCGATCGCTATATTCAGCCATTTTGGAAACCCTTCGCGTTTTATAAAAGAAGCCGGATTCACACTGATCCAATAGGTTTGGGCATTGTAATCCTTCAAAATCCGGTTGGCAATTCCCTTTCCAAACAAATCGTTTCGACGCCCGGACAGATTATCGGGATAATCCGCCGGATAATAACTGAATTTTATCTGGATCCGCTGTTCATTCCAGGCCAGTTCCTGTGAAGCAAAAGCCGCCGCACCGGCGATATTTGAAACCATATCGCCCATGCTAAAGCCCCAGCCGGTTGAATATCCATCCTGAATTTCTATTATGCTCTGATAGGCAATTCCGCTGATTGATCCCAGCCAGATACTTTTTGCAGGCTCCATTCCGGCCCAGTTCCACAACCGGGTACTAAGCCTGCTGAGCTGGTAGGTTGTCCAGATATGACCCGCCTTATCCACCTGGTTCCATTCCCGGTTGTCATTGAAAAAATGAAATCCTTCCCGCGGGTGGTCTTTATACCAGGCTTCATTTAATAAAAAGTACGATCCGATCCACAATCCGGCATGGCCACCGGCTACCAGCCAGACCCGATCCGTATTGGTTTGGTCAGGAACCGAATTGCCGGAGGCAGGAATTGTATCCGGTGAAATTTCATTTTGCGGCATGCCGGCGTTTACCCGGGAACAAAAAAACAGGAAGAGAATTATAATGCTTTTAAATCGCAAGGAGCGGATTTTATTCAGAAAGGGGCAAAGTTAACGGATCCTCATAAGAAATCATTAATGCCGCGGCCGGCTTATTTGAAGGGAATTTGTTAGTTTATAGTTTCTTGCCGAATTTTAATGAATATGAGCGGTATAAGAATCGCAGTATAATTTTGTTTCAGTTTTTCAGAATCTTGAACTTATAAAATTAAATCATCCATATGCAGGAAGCTATTGAAAGGTCAACAGCATGGTTAAACGGAAATTTTGATGAAGAAACAAAGTTGGAAATTCAGCGTTTGCAGAAAGAGAATCCGGCTGAACTGACGGAAGCGTTTTACCGAAACCTGGAGTTCGGAACCGGAGGTCTGCGTGGCATAATGGGAATCGGTACCAACCGGATGAACCGCTATACCGTTGGCATGTCGACCCAGGGCTATGCGAATTATCTGAAACAAACCTATCCCGGCGGCGTGGTTCGCGTAGCCATTGCCCACGACAGCAGGAATAACAGCCGCAACTTCGCGGAAATTGTTGCCAATGTAATGGCGGCAAATGATATCAGGGTTTTTTTGTTTGAAGAATTAAGACCAACACCGGAACTGTCTTTTGCCATCCGTCATCTTGGTTGCCAGGGCGGGGTGGTAGTGACGGCTTCTCACAACCCGAAAGAGTACAATGGTTATAAGGCCTACTGGAGTGATGGAGGCCAACTGGTTCCACCGCACGACAAAAACGTGATTCGTGAAGTTGAAAAAATTTCTTCTGTAGACGAAGTGAAATGGAGTGGCGGTGAATCAAATATAACGATCGTTGGCAGGGAAGTGGATGAAGCCTATATCGAAATGGTAAAAAGTCTGAGCGTTTATCCGGAGGTGATCCAGCGCCAGCATGATCTGAAAATTGTTTATACGCCCATTCATGGTACCGGAATCAAACTGGTGCCACAGGTGCTTGAACGGTTTGGATTTACCAATGTAACCATCGTGGAAGAGCAGGCCCGGCCGGATGGAGATTTCCCTACGGTGGTTTCACCCAATCCCGAAGAACAGGATGCCATGAGCATTGGTCTGCAGAAAGCAAAAGAAATAGATGCCGATATTTTGCTGGGAACCGATCCGGATGCTGACCGGGTTGGCATTGCTATTAAAGATAAAAATGGCAACTGGCTGCTTATGAATGGAAACCAGACGGCCGTTCTCGCTTTTAATTACATGATTGAGGCAAGAAAGGAGAAAGGTATTGCGAGAGCCAATGATATGGTGGTGAAAACCATTGTAACCACCGACATGATCGATGAGATTGCCGCCCGGAACAATATTAAATCGTATAACGTACTTACAGGTTTTAAATGGATCGCCGAACTGATCCGGGAAAAAGAAAGCTCCGAGAATTATATAATTGGCGGTGAAGAAAGTTATGGACTGATGATCGGGTCGCAGTTACGCGATAAAGACGCCGTGGCCGCCGTTGCTATTTTATGTGAAATGGCCGCTTATGAAAAAGACAAAGGACGTTCCCTGTATGAAAAGCTTCTGGAACTGTACGTGCAGTACGGATTTTACAAAGAACATCTGATCTCCATCACCCGCAAGGGTATGAACGGACAAAAAGAAATCGCTGAGATGATGGAGCGTTTTCGTACCAATCCGCCATCTACATTAAACAATACCATCGTTGAACAATTACTTGATTATGAAGTTCGCAAGGCAACGAATATCCGTACCGGTGAAATCAGTGATATTGAATTGCCAAAATCCAACGTTCTGCAATTTATCCTTGCCGACGGAAGTAAAATTTCGGCGAGGCCTTCGGGAACGGAACCAAAAATAAAATTCTACTTCAGCGTAAACGCAAAACTGGACTCGGTTGAAGATTATGAAAGAGTAAATGAAGAACTGGATTTCAGGATCAAAGGGCTGATCCGGGATCTGAAGCTCGATTAATTTTTTTTTCACTTATCTATAAAAAAAAGGTCTTTCCAATGGTATTTGGAAAGACCTTTTTTTAAATATATGCGCTGACTGTATTATTCTTTTTCCACCAGCTTCTCTACAATTTTTCCGCTTGTTTTGTTTTTCAGGATCAGCTTGCGGGCGCCGTAATGGGTTATTTCATCTTTAACAAGATAATGGTCCTGATCATAATCGGTAAGGTGACTGTCTTTTCCGACGCCTTCTTTTCCCCTCCAGATCTCAAGTTGAACCGGTTCCCATTGTTTTGTTTTGGCCGATTTGTAAGCGGCATCCAGTACGGCATTTACCACATATCCATCGTAGAAAGTCTCCTTTGGATCCCGGCCCTCCTCCATGGCATTAAACATATCAGCGAACATGTGGTTATATCCCAATTCGTTTAGCTCATCGCCTACCGGAAATTGCCAGCCGGTATTGCTTTCCGCTTTTTCAGCAACATAGTCGGCGCCTTTTCCGGAAGTGAACATTTCAAAACCGGTTCTCAAAAAACTATTCAGCCAGATGGTTCCTTCGGAGCCCATCACTTCATCGCGCAGATCCAGACCGCCGCGGAAAGTCCAGCTTACTTCAAATTGCCCGATCGCTCCATTTTCATATTTCACCAGCCCGATCGCATGATCTTCGGCATCGATGGGTTTTACCTGGGTATCGGCCCAGCACATTACTTCAATAGGTTTTATGTCTTTCCCAATAAAGCTGCGGGTAATTTCCACGCAATGACATCCCAGGTCGAGGATACATCCGCCTCCCGCCTGTTCCAGGTCCCAAAACCATTCGCTGTGGGGCCCGGGATGGGTTTCCCTTGACTTCGCCCATAAAATCCTTCCCAAAGCGCCGCTCCTTACACTTTCATGAGCTTTGATAAATTTCGGGGTATATACCAGGTCTTCCAGATAGCCATTGAAAATACCGGCCGCCTCCACCGCTTCCAGCATCCGTTTAGCCTCTATCGCATTCCGGCCCAGAGGTTTGGTGGTCATCACCGCTTTTTTGTGTTTGCAGCAAAGCATTACCGCCGCTTCATGTAGGTTATTAGGAAGGGCAATGCATACAATATCCACTTCAGGACGGGCAATGGCTTCCTCCATTTCAATACACCAATGATCCACTTTATAGTCTTCCGCGAATTTTTTGGCGCTTTCTTCTCTTCGTGAATAAATGCTGACAATTTTGTCTCTGCTTCTTTGTCCCTGTAACGAATCTGCATAAAACCGGCCAATAAACCCTGAGCCGAGCATGGCAATTTTTTTCATACGAATGTTATTATTTGTTATTAGAATTTTCAGTCAGACCGGGTTCAACCTCCTTTTTTTCCCGGAAGAAAAGAATAAAGAACAAAAGTACCGCGATCACGATATAAACGGGCACATACCAGATCCCGGTCCAGTTTTTAACCTCGTCAACGGTATAGTAATCGGTTACAAAACCGGAAAACCAGGTGCCGATAAACATACCCAGTCCATAAGTGGCAAATGTAAAGAGTCCCTGGGCCGCATTTTTAATTTTTTCGCCGGCTTTTTTCTCTGTATACATATAGCCGGTTACAAAAAAGAAATCGTAACAAATCCCGTGAAGGATAATACCGGCATAAAGCATCCACATATTGAGGCCCGCATCGCCATGCGCGAAAAATATATAGCGCAGAATCCAGGCAAGCATGCCGAGCAGCAACATGTTTTTTACTCCGATCCGGTGAAACAAAAAAGGAATGGCCAAAATAAACAGGGCTTCGGAAACCTGACCCAAAATCATTTTTCCGGCAGGATCTTCCATTCCTGCTTCATTTAAGAACAGGTTTGCAAATCCATAATAGAATGAAAGGGGGATGCATACCAGGATCGCTGCGATAAAAAAGATCAGATAGGAGCGATTCCGGAATAAAACCATGGCCTCGGTGCCCAGTACCGAACCGGCCGAAACGCTGCTCCGGGCCTTAGGCTGGGTATCGGGAAGGAAAAAACTGTAAATGCCCAGCATTGCCGAAACAGCCGCTGCCATAACAAAGGTCATGGATGTTTTTTCAATCCCAAGCCGGGCGATCATTAAGCCTGATACGATCCATCCAACGGTGCCGAATACCCGAATCCAGGGAAACTGTTTTCCCGGATCCGACATTTGATTAAAGGCAACACTGTTCGACAAAGAAATAGTTGGCATATAAAGCAGCGAATAAGCCAGGATTACCCAGTAAAAAACCGTATTGTCACTTATCTGCGTAGCCAGCAATAATAAGCCGGCACCCAGCAGATGAAGAATTCCCATTATTTTCTGAGCAGCAAAAAACCGGTCGGCAATCAGCCCCACAAAAAACGGCGAGATCATGGTGGCAATGGCCAGTGCACTGTAAGCGGCGCCTATCTGCAGGCCGGTAGAGTTCAAATTCTCCGACATATAGGTTCCCATCGTGACATACCAGGCCCCCCAGATGAAATATTCGAAAAACATCATCAGGGACAGTGAAATACCGGTTTTTGTTTTCATCGGGAAATTTATGGGTTAGTTGGTTTTTAAAGCAGTTATTATGATAAATGAAGTGTGCCTGATAATTTGATACCGAAAGTTGTTTGTGCAAAGGCATTTTTTCCGGGCATTTAAAACAAATGGATCGGGATCGGCCGGTTGATGTTATGTTCGACCTATGTATTTGTTTGAACTTCTTTCTCCCAGCCGGTTTCTTTCAATGCCGGATCTTTTTCTTTAAGGAGAAAATCTCCTTCTTCGGAAGCTCCTTTTACTTCAGCCTGAATAAGCGCTTCATCATCCACCACTGCCACAGGTGTTTTCCAGGAACTGGATTCATCATTGTAGGCAGGATTCGACAAGCTATTGTAACAACAAATCAATGACCACCGGGGCTGGTCGGAAAGATTAGCTTCCGAACGATGCAGGAGATTTGGATGGAAGAATAAAGCGTCTCCCGGCTCCAGTTCTACATATACATGCTCCATGAAGCGGAGCGCATTGTTCACCATCGTCATATCAGCGCCCACTTGTTCGCCGGCAAAACCATGATTCACTCTTCCCATTTTGTGCGAACCCTTTATAACCTGTAAACATCCATTGGCCTTATTCGCTTCCGTAAGCGCGATCATGATACTTACCAGCTGGTCGGGAAAAAGAAACTGGTTCTTATACCAGTATCCATAGTCCTGATGCCATTCCCAGGCCCCGCCAACCTTTGGTTCTTTTTGCATGAGTTTACTATGGAAATGACAAACCGGGCTGTCGCTTTCCAGAAGTCGGGCAGCTGAATAAACCATCCGTTTGCTTCGCAACAGCATGCTGTAAACATCTTCGCCCGGGTTAAACCATAAGGTCAGGCGGGTTTTTTTACCAGTCTGATCATTCAGGTCGACCGCATTTTTTTTCATAACAGTGTCGCCGGTGGCGATGCTATACAGTTTTTCAATTTCTACATTATTAAAAAATCCGGGTACAATTACATACCCGTCCCGATGATATTGGCGAACCTCTTCATCATTTAAAATATGTGCCATAACAATCGTTTTAATCAATATGGAAAGTACAAAAAATACCGATAGTGGAATCATATTTATCCACTCCGGTATTTGCCTCGAATTTTTTTTTGATGCCGCGATAAACTTTCAGTGATGATGTGCCAATGTGGAAATGTGCTAATGTGCCAATGTGGAAATGTGATAATTTGATAATGTGATAATCACTGCTGTCCGGGTAAAATGTATTACCTGGGCCTCGGAAGAAATCCGTTAAGAAAATTGAAACGGACGGCGGTGATAATGTGTCAATGTGCAAACGTGCTAATG
>JAEZAY010000027.1 GCA_023427575.1 Bacteroidota bacterium
GTATACACCAATGGATCTTTCGTACTGGCCTGAATTTTTTGGTTTGAACAAAAATCAGTGGCCGTTGGATTGGATTTGATTTCCACCCGGCAGCTTCCGGTGATCACAGACAGTTCTTTTTGATGCGGACTTAGATCATTCCCTTCTTCCACAATCACAATTTGCTCCTGGCGCAGTTGGATCTGGTCGTTGAAAATATAATCCCAGTTTATACGATATTTTCCCGGTTTTGTATACACCAGTGGATCATGGGTGCTTGCCTTCAGCCTTTCTTTTGTACAGGTATTTACTGCTACCGGAAAATCCTTTACCTCAACCCGGCACCGGCCTTTGAGATCCGGCAATTCTTTTTTCTCCGGAACCATTTCTCCTCTACCGGTAATCCTTACCCGCGGAATCTGCCGGTAAAGAATATTTCCATCATACAAATACAACCATACGATTTGATATTCACCGGGCTTCGAATATTCGAGCGGATCTTTTGTAATCGCCGGAATCATTTCTCCGCTGCAGGAATGTTTGCCTACCGGCGCCGCTTCTACTTTAAGATAACAATCTCCCACCAGTTCCGGTAGTTCTTCTAACGCGGGTATGATCTCCGGATTGGCGATGATTGTCACCGTGAAGCTGCAGCTTCGTTCGGGATTGGTGCCAATACTGTAATTCACTTTTGTTACTCCGGCATTAAAGCGGGTACCACTCGCGCTGCCTTCGCCCTTCCCTACTGTTGCACCACTTAATTCATAACGAACCCTTGGCAGATAAATAGCGGCAATCAGTGGATCAATGCCTTCAACCGTCCGGCTGCAACCCTTCTCATCGGCATTTAGCTTCAGATCATCGATACAGGAAAATGAAAATTGCGCCAATGAACCCACAGTAATACACAGGCAAACCAATAACAGGTAAATATTCCGCATACAAGCACCTCCTGAATAATTTATATTTTATTCAGCTCATAGTCGCAATCACGTCTTGTACTGGAAACAATTCGTTATCCCGGATTCCATTTACCTGAAACTGTATCAACAGTAAGTTACGAGCAGTCATTGTAAATGACCCCTTCCACTTTTTTTTAGAAAAAAAGTGTAGCAAAAAAATCGGGCTCCGGAATAAATCCTAAAAATTGAAACTTCCGGCATAAGGGAATGTGCAAATGTGCTAATGTGCAAATGTGCAAATTCAAATCCGGACAGTTATATTCTTTAGCTGTGGCTTGTTTTTATTTTACGCCGTCCGTTTCAATTTGGTTACTAGCAAATTTCCACATTATCAAATTATCACATTTTCACATTAGCACATTGGCACATTAGCACATTAGCACATTTCAATTTTCTTAACGGATTTCTTCCGAGGCCCGGGGGAAATACATTTACCCGGACAACAATGATTGGCACATTGGCACATTAGCACATTGGCACATTACACCGGCTTTCCCTGATCCTAAGGAAGAATGCCTTTCAAAAATTCACTGGCATATTCCGACTCTTTTATCTTTTTGAAGAATGCCTGCCTGGCTGCTGCATCATGCAGAAACTCGGTACCTTCTTCCGATTCATATTCAACGGCTTCACAATACGTGTACAATGCCGGATCTCTATATAACAACTGGACAATCTCCAATTCTACCATCTCGGCAAATGCAGGGTCCTGTAGTCCCAACTGAAGATCGGTATCTGTTTCAGCGCGGCTTCTCACAAATTGCCCGGCAAACTGAAAAAACCCACCAAATCCAACCCTGGCTTTTTCCGCCGGCTTCAAACTTTGCAGTTCCGTTTCGAAATCGAAATTGTCAAGGGCATCAAAAGCACGGATAATTCCATTTCCATAATATTTTTTATAGTCGGGATATGATTTACTTGCTGAACGAAACACCGCTTTCCGGGCGGCTTCCACCTTTTTCCAGCTTTTATCAATTCCGAATTCCAGAATTTTATCGCGGTTGTAAGCGATCCAGATTGCCATTGCTGCGGCTACCTGCGGCGTTGCAGAAGAAGTTCCGCCACCGGATCGCAAAAATTTCTGGGCCGATACCGTTGCCCAGGGCAAATTGGGCGTATACGCGGCCACGGCCGTTTTCATGGAGCGCGCAGGGCCCCAGTTTCCCTGCATAAACTCTCCGCCTTCGGAGCGGTTCTTATAAAATGTATTCACGGATAAATCGTATGGTTCGTGATTGGAGCAGGCCCCCGTCGCTGCCACCACCCGATCAAAACGGGCAGGGTATAGCACTGATTTCGGACTGAGTTTAGCCACACCTTTCACGAAATTATTACCCGCTGCGGTTACCACTATCACTCCATTTTCATATGCCCGGTTCACCGCCTCCGCAACCCTTCGCGTGGGATAACCAGCCATCGACATAGTAACTACATCACAGTTATAATCAACGGCATAATCAATCCCATCGGCCACATCATTGGCATTAAAAAAATTATACACGGTTTCGCATACCCGTATCGGTAATACCTCGGCAAATGGTACCGCTCCAAAATAACCTTCGAAATCCGCATAGCTGTCTGCTTTGGAGATTTTATTACCGGCCAGTATTGCCATCGTTGCCAGCCCATGACCATCCTGCTCGGCCGGGAAGCCTGATTTTAATTTATCCACTCCCTTATTATGCCCGTACTCATCTTTTACAAAGCTTACCCCCAGATCTTTCAACAGCTTTGCCGGGTTGCTGGGATGTTCAAGATAGCCGGTATCAATATGTCCAATCCTGACCTGAGATTTTTCTTCCCCGTATTTCGCCAGCACGGCTTCATACGCTTTACGTAATTGTGAAAACTCATCTTCCAGATGCCAGGCAAATTCCCGCAACGATGGTTTTGGACGGGGCCAGTTCACCATGTATTCGTTGGGAATGGACCGCGATCTGACCGCTTCCGGTACCGGTTTGAACATCCGGGTTTGTACATTCGGTTCAACAAAAACCACCGGACGCTTTTCCTTTTTTGCTTTAAAGTACTCACGGTAAGCCGCATCCCAGGGTTTTTCATTCTGCACCTCCTTCACGCCGAATAGTTTTGACTGAACCTGATCTGCGGCGGACCGGCTTCTAAGTTCAGCACTCGTTTCTTCAAGTCCGTTTTTAGCGGAAGCATGAACAATGATGGAGCTGGCCGGCTCTGCCTCCTCACGGAGATTTGCGGCAACATCCGAATCAGCGCTGAAACGTATCTGCTTCCCATCGATACTGAAAGGAAAATCATCGCTGAAATCAAACTGCCTGTCTCCGTATTTAAACAGATTGGGCGTTTGGATATCCGGAATCTCCTTCAGGATCTCATCGAAAAGCTTTGTATAACTTCTGATTTTTCCGTTAAAAATTCGTTTAAAGGTTCCCGTGAATAATCCGTTTTCACCCCATTCCTTTGCAGTCTGATTATCCTGGCAGGCGGCAAACAGCATTACAAAAGTGGAAACCTCATCGGGCCAAACCCGGGGGGCTTCGAGAATGGGTTGATAAAGCGCTGCATTTTTTTCATAGGTTTTTCGGGAAACTTTTAGCGGCGGTTGTCGCGGCACCAGGGTATGCGTAATTGCCTTTCCATCTATTTCCAGCGTGAGCGGTTTTTCGATCGTAACCGGATTTCGGCTAACCGTACCCGAATGGCAGCTGTCTGAAAAGACCAGGATCCGCACGCCGGCTTTAAAACCTTTCAGCTCGCGGAACAGTTCATCATCGATCAGCTGCCGGTCGTACAAACACCAGGTTTCATCATAACCATCTTCTTCGTCCTTGTTCTTGTCTGGTATGGTTCCTCCATGGCCGGCATAGGAAATAAATACAAGATCACCCGGTACAACCTGCTTTGCCGCTTCCCGCAGCCATTGAATCACGGCTGTAGAGTTTGCTTCCCTGGTGAGTAATTTTGTTGCGAGGCTGCAGCCGGCATCCGTGGCCAGCTTATGATAGATCAGCGCATCATTTTCACAGCCTGCTAATTCGCCAGACCAGCCATCATAATGATCGGGATTGATCGAATTTAAACCGATGTTCAGTGAATACCCTTTTAGTGACATATGTTGCTATTTTAAATTGATACGAATTTTCCTACATGCAGAAAACCTCATCCAGCGATGGCACCAATTGCAGAGTATAACCTTTGAGCAGGCAGGGTCAGAAGTATTCAGATCTTTCACAAAGGCGGGAGGCCGAACCCTGTTGAATAGAAAAATAACAATAATAATTGGTAATCGGCAGATTTAAAAATCGCCAATACAACAAAAAATAATAAATTCATTTCTCCTTTCCGCTACCCTCCCAAAACAATATCCTCAAAAAGGAAAAAGGTTACACTCTGTTTAATAGCCAAAACCCCGGGCTGTATTATGAACCGTTCAGATCCTGTTACGTACCAACTCGCCGTTTCCATAAACGGACCACTCGCCGAATTTTGCCATCTTATAATCTTCAATGGTTTTGATGAGATTGTTTTCCGACAATACGGGAATGCGCTAATCGCCCTCGAAAAGGGCCTGTACCGGGTTCGGATCGAATTGAATGAAGAAAGAAAAGAGGAAATGGTCCGACTGGATAAGAATACCGATCTCCTGATCGATCCCCCACCGGTTTATTCTTCCATCGTTGCCGGTCAGTACAATTCCTCGCACGAATATTATAGT
>JAEZAY010000133.1 GCA_023427575.1 Bacteroidota bacterium
GACCAGATCTGAAAGCAGCGTCCACAACTTCAACGGAGGACCCAGTATTTTACCCCGTGAAGTCTTCGAAGAAGCGTCAAGGGCGGTTCTTAACTACAATGATACCGGCTTATCAATACTGGAATTGGGACATCGCACGGAAACCTTTCAATCGGTGATGGATGAAGCGCTGGCAACTGCCAAATCATTGATGCAACTCGATGATCAGCATAAAGTCATGTTCCTTCATGGGGGTGCCTCCACCCAGTTTTTCCAGGTTCCCATGAACCTGCTTCAGGAAAATGAAGTGGCTGCTTATACCGATACCGGGATCTGGGCAGCGAAGGCCATTAAGGAAGCCAGGCTATATGGACATGTGGATGTGGTTTGCAGTTCCAAAGATCAAAACTACAGCTACCTGCCCAAAAATTTCACCGTATCCAAAACCGCGAGATATTTACATATCACTACAAATAATACGGTTTATGGTACGCAATGGCAGGACCTGAAACCTCTTTACCATTACGGGGTTCCACTGGTGGCCGATATGAGCAGCGATATCATGAGCCGTGCTATCGATTTTAACCAATTCGATCTGATTTATGCGGGTGCCCAGAAAAATGTAGGAGCTGCCGGAGTAAATCTGGTGATTGTGAACGAAGAGGTCCTTGGTAAAAAAGGAAACATACCAACCATGATGGACTATCGGAATCATATCGCAAACGGCTCAATGCTGAACACGCCTCCGGTATTTGCTGTTTATGTGTGTATGCTTACCCTCCGCTGGCTAAAAAATAAGGGTGGAATTTCCGCCATAGAAAAAATCAACGAGCAGAAATCAGCCCTTTTATACGATACCATCGACAGGCTGCCGGTTTTTAAAGGCACCGTGCGAAAAGAAGACCGGAGCAGGATGAATGTATGTTTTGTAATGGAAGATGAAGGCCTGGAGAAAAAATTCCTGGCACTGTGTAAGGAGAACGGAATCATTGGGGTAAAAGGTCACCGCTCCGTTGGCGGTTTCCGGGTATCTCTGTACAATGCAATGCCTTTGGAAAGCGTGCAGCTACTTACCGAAATCATGAACGATTTCGCAAATAAAAATTCATAAAACAAGTATAAAGGAATGGCGAATATTTCAGCTTTCAGAGCTTTGCGTCCTCAACCCGAATTTGCCCGACAGGTAGCATCTCCGCCTTATGATGTTTTAAACAGCGCAGAAGCAAGAGTTTCTGCCCGCGGTAATCCCGCATCCTTTCTTCATATAACCAAATCGGAGATCGATCTTCCTGAAAACATTGATACTCATTCGCCGGAAGTGTATGAAAAAGCGGCCGAAAACCTGCGGGCCTTTATCCAACGGGGAATTCTTTTTCGTGAAAGCAAGGCCTGCTATTATATATATCGGCTGATCATGAACGGTAGAAGCCAGACCGGTCTTGTTTGCGGAAGTTCGGTAGATGATTACGAAAGCGATATCATTAAAAAACACGAGTTCACCCGACCCGAAAAAGAACTCGACAGAATAAATCATATTAAGTCTACCGGCGCACAAAGCGGCAATGTATTTCTTGCCTATCGGAATGTGGATGAGCTGGACACCCTTTTTGCAGGCTGGCAGTCTAAACACGATCCGGTATACGATTTCAGCGCCGAAGACGGAATCCGGCATAGCATCTGGATCATAAACGAAGATTCCGTGATCGAACAAATCACCGGATTATTCCGGGAAAAAGTGCCGCATACATATATTGCCGACGGGCACCATCGTGCTGCCTCCGCCGCTAAGGTCAGGAAAGAGCTGGGGTCGGATCGCAGTCCGGAATCCGATTATTTTCTTACGACGCTGTTCCCGGCCGACCAGTTGCGGATCCTGGATTACAACCGGGTGATTAAAGATTTGAACGGGATGGATACCGGGAGCCTGATGGCCGGACTTGAGTCAGATTTTATCATTGAACCCTCCGACACGCCGGTAGCACCCGCAAGCCTTCATCATTTCGGCATGTACCTGCAGGGGAAATGGTATAAGCTTGAGGCAAAAGAAGGAAGCTACACAAACGATCCTATTGGTGTGCTTGATGTAAGCATTTTATCGGAAAAAGTACTTGATAAACTATTTGGAATTAAGGACCAGCGTACCGATAAAAGAATTGATTTTGTAGGCGGGATCCGCGGCCTTGAAGAACTGGAAAAAAGAGTGAACAGCGGCGAAATGGCCGTGGCTTTCAGTTTGTATCCGGTAAGCATTCAGCAGTTGTTTGATATTGCCGATAGTGGAAATGTTATGCCGCCCAAAAGCACCTGGTTCGAGCCAAAGCTTCGCGATGGTTTACTAACGCATATCATTAGCGGAGATCAGGCCTGATAAACCGGATCTGAATTTAACAATCCGGAAAACCCGCAAGGGTCTATAATCAATATATTTGATGTTATGAAAAAAGTGAGTTTATCGGTTCTGGTTTTATTAATCCCGGTTCTCAATGTTTTTGCGCAGTCCGACACAAATCTTCGCGAAACAGCGAAATCGTTTTTAATGCAGGGCGATTATAATAATGCTATCGTGGTATTAAACCGCGCACTGGAAACCGACAAAAATAACCTGGAGCTTTTGAAAGATCTTGCCTTCACCCATTATCTCCAGCGCGATTTTGCGAAAGCCATGCAGGTGGCGAAACCTTTTGCCGATCGGGAAGATGCCGATGTACAAAGTTTTCAGATTCTTGGAATGATCTACAATGCCATTGAAGAAAAAAAAGACGCGGAAAAAATGTATAAAACCGCTTTTAAAAAATTCCCATCCAGTGGCGTTCTTCACAATGAGTACGGCGAATTACTTTGGTCGAAAAAAGAGTTCAGGGAGGCTATCCGCTATTGGGAGAAAGGCATTGAACTGGAACCCGGATTTGCGGGCAATTATTATAATGCCGCTAAATATTATTACTTCAGCGAAGAAAAAGTGTGGGGACTTGTTTATGGGGAAATTTTTATAAACCTGGAGAGCTATACAAAGCGTACACCTGAGATCAAAACTATTTTGCTCGATGGGTATAAAAAACTGTTCGCGGATTCAGATCTGACTAAAAATCAAAATACAAAAAATGAATTTGTAGCCGCCTTCCTGGGAACGATGAACAATCATTCAAAAGTGGTAAGCACCGGAATCACTCCGGAATCGCTGTCGGCATTGCGAACCCGTTTTATCCTCGACTGGCAGGAAAAAAACGCCCTTAAATTTCCTTTTAAACTGTTCGAATATCAGCAGCAGCTGTTGAAGGAAGGGATTTTTGAAGCCTATAACCAATGGATTTTTGGCTCAGCCAAAGACCTCGCAGCCTATCAGAACTGGACAAGTACCCATTCCGAGCAATACAGCAAGTTTAAATACTTTCAGGAAAACCGGGTTTTTAAAGTACCTCCCGCACAGTATTATCAGGTTAAGGGAAAATAAGCCATAATAGATCTCTTTCAGAATAAGAGCTCGCCGGAACCAAATGGAGCAGGTGTCGAACTCTTTTTTTTATTCTTTGAATTTTACATAATTTAAAGACCTGAACACATTTACAAACAGGTGTTTATTGCCGAACCCCTTATTGAAAATCTACGATTGTTATGACCCAGCCCCAGCGACTATTTGACTGTTTACAGATTCATCTTGAACATGGTTCTATTCCCGATATGCTTGCAGCGAAAGAAGCGGGCCAGTGGCGGAGCTACAGCACGGTTGAGGTAAAGGAAATGGTAGACCAGCTAAGCGCGGGCCTGTTGAATCTCGGCATATCCTGCAATGATATGTCGGTTGAAAACCGCGACAAAGTAGCTATCATATGTAAGAACCGGCCGGAATGGGTCATGATAGATCTTGCTGTCCAGCAGATCGGTGCTGTACTTACACCGGTTTATCCAACAATTAATGTTAGTGAACTGGAGTTTGTATTCAGGGATGCGGGTGTTAAGGTTGTTTTTGTGAATGATGAGGAAACGTATCATAAAGTGTTAAGCATTAAAGATAAGGTTCCATCAATCCGGGAGATTTATTCCATTGAACATGTTGCCCAGGCTAAGCACTGGAAAGAAATCCTTGCCAAAGCAAACCCTGAAACAATTGCTTCCATTCCCGCCATATCCCAACGGATCGGATATAAAGATCTGGCTACCATTATTTATACTTCAGGAACAACCGGCACGCCAAAAGGAGTTATGCTCTCACACGAGAATATCCTGAGCAATGTGCTTGCATCCATGCCATGTTTTCCGCCGGGCGACAAGATGCGGGCCCTGAGCTTTCTACCGCTCAATCATATTTTTGAACGGATGGTAACCTATATCTATCTGTTTAAAGGAACCTCGATTTATTATGCAGAAGGATTGGAAACGATCGGCGATAACCTGAAAGAAGTTAAGCCCCACTTATTTACCACGGTGCCACGCTTACTCGAAAAGGTGTACGACCGGATCATGGCAAAGGGATCGGAGCTGACCGGCGTAAAACGAAAACTGTTTTACTGGGCGCACGATCTTGCTACAAAATTCGAGATCGGGAAAAATCAGGGATTCTGGTACAATACTCAACTGGCGCTTGCCAATAAACTGATCTTCAAAAAATGGCGGGAAGCCCTGGGTGGAAATGTGGTTGCCATTATCAGTGGCGGAGCTGCCTGCCAGGTTCGGCTGATCCGCATTTTTACCGCCGCTCAGATTGTAATTATGGAGGGTTATGGTCTAACAGAAACATCGCCGGTTATCAGCGTGAACCGATTTGAGGAATCCGGGCGGATGTTTGGCTCTGTTGGCCCCCTGCTCGAAGGCGTTGATGTCAAAATAGCCGAGGATGGCGAGATCCTTTCCAAAGGTCCCCATATAATGATGGGCTATTACAAACGCCCCGATCTAACCGCCGAGGTAATGGATGGCCAATGGTTCAAAACCGGCGATATCGGGATGATGATAGACCAGAAATTTCTGATAATTACCGACCGGAAAAAGGAAATGTTTAAAACAAGTGGCGGCAAATATGTGGCCCCGCTGCCAGTGGAAAATAAATTAAAAGAATCCCCTTTCATAGAACAGGTTATGGTAGTGGGCGCCGAACGAAAATTTGTTGGCGCGCTGATCATCCCCGCGTTCCCGACCTTAAGAGAATGGGCCCGGGCAAATGGAATTGCCGATGCTTCGAATGAAGAGCTGATCCGGAACCCCCGGGTGATGGAATTGTTTAAAGAACTGGTAGAATCTTTTAATAAGTTTTTCAACCATGTTGAACAGGTAAAGAAGTTTGAACTTCTTCCCAACGAATGGAGCATTGATACAGGCGAGATGACCCCCAAACTGAGCCTGAAACGGAAAGTGGTAATGGAAAAATACCGCGATGCGGTTGAAAGGATTTATAATTAAGGAGTTTCCAAATGCCTGGCTGTTAATCGCTTTGCTCAGAAATTGGTGGTTCTGATCCCGGTGGAGAAAAAAGTACAGTTCATCTCCGGATATCCTCAATTGATTCTCCCGGTACCGACAAAACTGCAGATTCTTTCTATCTTGTAAGGCATCCAACAGGCGGGTATTATGGCGTTTAGCATTCCAAAATATACATCCAGGGAAGCCCTGATCATGGTGTCGATCCTGACTCCTGCCACTGTAGCTTTCAACTCGCTCTTGTTCGGGGAGAAGTATTATACTCAGGCCAGCATTTTTTTTCCGGCTACCCTCCTCACTTTTTTGCTGTTAGCACTTTCCTGGCAGCTCCATACCATCGTAGCCCTGATCTTAAAATCCAGGCTTCCGGAAGAACACCAAACCAACAAACGCATCACCCTGGCAATCCTCATGTTCCTGCTCATGACCAGCCTGAATATCACCCTGATATTTTATGGCTACGACTATATTCATTTTCTCGGTTATAATCTGAATGAAGAATTATATCTCTGGGCCCTTCTCATCGGCGGCGTAACCAATGTATTTGTCACTTTCGTTCAGGAAGGCGTAGCCAGTTTTGAGAAATGGAAAGCAACTTTAAAGGAAACAGAACAACTTAAAAAAGAATATCTGCACGGGCAGTTGCTTGGATTAAAAAGTCAGGTTAATCCACACTTTTTGTTTAACAGCCTTAATTCATTATCCAGCCTGATCAGTGAAGATCAGGAAAAAGCAGAACGTTTTTTGGATGAGATGAGCAGAGTGTACCGGTATCTGCTGCGTAACAACGATGATAAGCTGATTGATCTGAATGCTGAACTGCAGTTTATCCGGTCGTATGCCCATTTGCTGACCGCGAGGTACGGCGATGGGATTCAGATCCGGGTGAATGTGGAATCCAGATACCGCACGATGATGATCGCGCCTTTAACGGTCCAGATCCTGTTGGAAAATGCGTTGAACCTGAACCGGATTAACAAAGAAACACCCCTGTACATCGAAATTTGCGTGAATGAAAAAGGCTGGCTGCAGATCCGGAACAATATTCAGAAAAAAATCCGGAAAGAACAGGCAACCGATGATTCAGGGCTGGAGAATATCTGTAACAAATACAAACTGCTCTGCCATCAATCTGTTATTATTCATGAAAGCGCTTCGGAAAGAATAATTGAAATACCCCTGATAAACGAAACGGAATCGGTAGTTTATGAATAGCTTAAAGCCGAATAAAGTGGAATGGAGATCTTTTCTCGTTATACAGCCAATGGTAACGGTCGGCATTTGCTACCTCCTTTTTGGGAGAAAGTTTTTCAGTGATGCAAACCTGTTCCTGGCGGCATTTTTCTCCGTATCATTTATTGGATTTATTTCCTGGTACCTGCTGATTTTCACCATGCACTGGCTACGCCGGCGCCTGCCTTCCTTCCGGCAGACCCTGCCAAGAGTGCTTATACTGGCAGTAACACATATCGAAATCATCATTCTGACCGTTATTTTTATTTTCTACGGTTTTGATGCGGCGCGTTTCCTGGAGTATCGCTTTGATTTCGACAACTTCCGGCTGGCGGTTGTACTTGGAATTTCGCTCACGCTGATTGGAACGGCGCTTTGGGAAGGACAGTACATTTTTAGTTTGCTGAAAGAGAGCATGGAAGAAAAGGAGCAGCTGGAACAGCTTACTTTAATGAATGAATTTGAATCCCTTAAAAGCCAGGTGAATCCGCACTTTCTTTTCAACTGTTTCAATACCCTTTCTTCATTGATATCTGAAGATCCGGAAGCAGCGGAAAAATTTCTGAATGAACTCAGTAAGGTGTACCGCTACCTGCTTCATAATAATGAAGATGGACTTACCACATTGCAAAATGAACTTAAGTTTATTCATTCTTACTTCGAATTATTAAAAACAAGGCATGGTGATGCCATTCAGATCCAGTTTGAGGTTGACCGTAAATACGAACAATATCTCCTTCCCTCCTTAAGTCTTCAATTGCTGGTGGAAAATGCGGTGAAGCATAATATCATCTCGAGATCGCAGCCGCTGATCATCGACATATTTACCACTGCAGGTAATAAACTGGTTGTAAATAACAATCTTCAGAAAAAACTGGTAAAGGCGCCATCAAATAAAATTGGAATCGATAATATAAGAACCAAATACGAACTGCTTGACCAGCGCGGATTCCAGGTTGTGGAAGATACCAGGAACTTTACGGTGGTGCTACCGCTCATGTGGAATGTGATCAGTGAAACAAAGTTAAAAACCCCTGCCATTTCACCCCATTAAACCTTACGCAATATGAATATCCTTATTGTTGAAGACGAAGAACTCGCCGTAAAAAAAATTCAGAAAACATTATTTTCTGTTGAACCTGCAGCAAATGTTGTAGGTGTTTCCGACAGCATCCAGTCCACGGTTGACTGGCTTAACGAAAATCCGGCGCCGGATCTGATTCTGATGGATATAGAATTAGCTGATGGACAGAGCTTTGATATTTTCAGCCGGGTAGAAGTCAAGAGCGCTGTTGTATTTACAACCTCCTACGATGAATACGCACTGAAGGCATTTAAAGTTAACAGCATCGATTATCTTCTGAAGCCCATACAGCAGGAAGACCTCGCCGCGGCACTCGATAAATACCGGCAGATGAAAACCATTTACCGTGATTCAGAAAGGCCAGC
Source organism: Bacteroidota bacterium (assembly GCA_023427575.1). Taxonomy (GTDB): domain Bacteria; phylum Bacteroidota; class Bacteroidia; order Chitinophagales; family Chitinophagaceae; genus Flavitalea. The sequence continues at coordinate 8,074 of JAEZAY010000133.1, forward strand.
CATCAATATGGATACGCTGGTGAAAGAGCTAAGAGAAAAGCTTCAGCCGAAAGAATACCGAAAACGATTTCTTGTGAAACATGCGCAGAAGCTGGTTTCAATCGATGTTGAAGAGATTGCGTACTTCTTCAGCGATGGCAGACTCAACTTTTTCAAAACAAGTGATAACCGAAAATTTGTGGTCGACTATACAATGGATGAACTGGAGGAAATGCTGGATGCCGATCGCTATTTCCGGATCAGCCGTTCATTTTATATTTCCATCGACAGTGTGGATCAAATCCATGAATATTTCGGAAACCGTCTGTTGCTGAATCTGAAGCCTGCTGTTGATAAGGAAGCTGTGGTAAGCAGAGAAAAAGTGGCCGACTTTAAAAAATGGATGGGAAAATAATCAGGAAATGGGAACATGTAAAATTATGTTTGTTCCTTTTTTATCTGACTCTACATCCAGACTGGCCTTTAATGTTCCGGCACGTTGCTTCATAAGTTCAAGCCCCATCCCATTTAGTATGCTGTGATGGTCGAAACCTTTTCCATTGTCCTGAATGCTTAACATCAGTTTCGACTTTACCAGGTCGATATTGATCAGGGCCATGGTTGCCCCGGAATGGTGCACAATATTATTCAGGGCTTCCTTAAATATGGTATAGATTTCATGCCGCGATTTCATATCAATTCGAAGTGATTTCACGTCCTCATCCACGATCATTTCAAAATCTATCCCGTAATTTTTGTTCAACCCCTGTGCGTATTCTGTCATCCTTTCCAGGGTTTTATACATGTAATCATTCTCCGGCTGCAAACTCCATAACATATCGTCCATCGCATCTATCATGCGGCGGCTTTTTTCATGAATCTGATCGATGAACTCCTTTGATTTGGTGATATCCCGGTCGGCCTTTATTCTGGCCATTTCACTCAACAGATTTATATTATTGAGGGTGGTGTTTACATCTTTATGCAGGTTATCAGCTATCTGGGTTCTAACCTGCTGCAATGCAAGCAGGCGCCGTACCCGCTCGCGGTCGATCCAGTAAACAACAGAAATAATAACAAAAGCGATAAATCCGTAAAACCACCAGGAACGCCAAAAAGGAGGAAGTATTCTTATATCCATCGACGTTATATTCTTACTTTGCAGGCCGTCGCCATTTTCAGCTTTAACGTTAAAAGTATAATTCCCCGGCGGCAGGTAGGTATAAATGGCTTCCCGGCGTTCATTTGCCTGGACCCATTCTTTATCAACTCCGTCCAGCATATAGGAATAAATGATTTTATTTGGGCTTACATAAGAAAGCGCGCTAAAGCCAATTTCGACGGAATTGTTATCGTAGGAAAGGTTTACTACCTCGAGGGTATTCAAGGAATCGATGGAAAGGTACTGGTTTGCCACTTTGAAATCGATCAGGGTTACATCCGGTGGATATCCGGCCGTTAGAACTTTAGAAGGATCGAACACGCTAAAATTATGATCGGTTGCCAGCACAATATTTCCATTCTTAAGCTGATGAATTCTCCCTTCCGAAAAATTTTCACCCGATAATCCATCCCGCTTATCGAAAAAAGTAAAAATCCGTTTCTCCAGGTTCATGCGGCATAATCCATAGTTCATTCCAATCCAGATGATACCGTTTCTATCGCGGATCATACACTGCACATTATTGGAAGGCAGGCCTTCGGAGCTGCTGATCCTTGTAAGCTCTCTGGACTTTATATTGAACAGATCCAAAGGGCCGGAAGCGAATAGAAAAAGACTATCATTATACTGAATCACATCGATTGGAAGGTTGCCCGACAGCCTGTAATTCTCATCGCCCTGGGGGCTGATATTCTCCAGGATTTCATTTGTCTTTGGATCAATGCGCAGTATCGATTTGGCAACGCCGGCCGCCCAGATCATCCCATGAGAATCCATAAAAAGCTTAGCCACTCTTCCGGTCCATGCCACTTTGGTATATCCTTTCGACGCATCATTCGAGGCCAGTCGATGATCCCATTTTATTATCGAGCCATCCTGTGCGCCATACCATAAATTTCCTTCACGGTCTTCAACTACCTGCCGGATGGTTTTACCTTCAAAAATGGCTGGTTTCAGAAATTTTGTATTCCCGGTTTTTGGATCATAAACCATCAAAAATCCACCCTGGTTACCGATATAAACCAGGCCGGTTTTTGAATGCTGCAACATGCACCAGATGGAATAGTAATCCTGCATCTTTTTCATTTCTGCGGGAACAGGTATGGGTTCGAAATTTTTATTGTAAGTATACAATCCAACACCCCAGCACCCAATCCAGATATCGCCATTATCCAGCTGAAGGGCTGTTTGTACAGGCCCCTCCACTACACCGCTTCCATCGGGCCGAAGCAGGTTGTACGTATAAAAATGCTGGTTGTCGGGATTAAATAAAAACAATCCGTTCGGGGTGCTGATCCAGATATTATTTTCACGGTCTTCAAACAGGCTGTTTATCTTATCAAACTTCAAGCTTTGCGCATCGCTGTATTCATTCCGGATAATCTGAAATGGTTTCTGGCCGCCTACAAATTCGGCAAGAAAAGGAAGGCCGAAAAACCAAACCCGGCCCGAACGCTGCTCCATCCGTCCGTTAATTTCATGATAGCCCAGTTTCAATTCGATGCCGAGATTGTAAGTCTTAAGTTCATCAGTACTGGAGTTATAGT
>JAEZAY010000150.1 GCA_023427575.1 Bacteroidota bacterium
CTTAATACGTCCATCGACTGCGCCCGGGTGGTTCTGGGTAACATATCCAGACTGAAGCTGGTGATGTTCTTCCGGGCCAGTTCGGCGACCAGTTCGGGATTGTACAGTGGCTGTAAAATGCCGAGTATAACGCCCTTACCTACCTGCTGAATATCGGCTGAAGCAAGAGGATTAATGGAAAGAATAATATCGGAACCGGAAAGAATTTCCGCTCTGGAACAGATCCGGGCTCCTGATTTTTCGTATTCGGAATCTTCGTTAAAGGTTCGGATCCCGGCACCTTTTTCAATGGAAATGGTAATTCCTTTTTTTGTAAGCGTAGCCACTGCCTCCGGTAATAATGATACTCTTGATTCAAAAGATGGTTCCTGTAAAACTCCTATCGTCATAAGCAATGGTGATTGGTTTAATCTTTTCGCAGGTGAAGATCCGCTGGAAAGATAGAAATTTTTTTTCTATAGACAGGAATTGTAGGCCGCTCAGAACCGGATTATAAAATGCTGCGGCACTTTAAAGTCGGGTTTAAAAAAAACAAGCCCGATAAAAAAAAGCTCGATTGTACAGGTAACCATTGGGTCGGCCTTTATAGTTTCCCATGCCGCCTCCATTTCCGCACTCCAGTGAATATCATCGAAAATCAGTACCGAGTCCTGATTCAGGTTGGGCTTCATCATTTCGAAATAGCGCAACGTGGGTTCTTTCCGATGGTTGCCATCAATAAAAACAAGATCCAGAATGGGATGCTGCTGCAACAGCCCGGGCAGTATGTGATCAAAGTGGCCATCTTTTACCTGAATATTTGTAAGGTTGAGCCGGGCAAAATTCTTTCGCGCGATTGCTGCTGACGCTTCACTGCCTTCGCAGGTAATCAGTTTTGAATGCGGCGATCCCGAAGCCAGATAGGCGGTTGATATCCCCAGCGATGTACCCAATTCGAGGATAACAGCAGGCTGAAAGTAATTGGAAATCCGATGTAAAAGCTGCCCGTACTTGGGCGATTTGGAGCTGCTTCGGGCAAGCATGGAGATGGATTTTTTCTTCCTCGCTCCGCTTACGGAACCGGCCCCCAAATCTTGTACCTCCACCATTGTTTTATCGTTGAGCAGGGTCGCTCTTAATGCTTCAACATGGGTATAAGCGTAAAAATGTCGTTTATCGTTTAAAACATCGCGCACAAACCGGTACACAAAGGGAGAATGTACACCATGCCCTTTTCCATTCAGGGCACTGACAAAATAATGCACGTATTTCTTTGCTATCTGAACCGGAGAATACATCTGTGATTTTTTTAATTAAGGATCATTAGTGTCCGGGTAATAACTTGCAATTTACCTGAAAGCCGCATCAGCATTGAATTAGAAGCAGTCATTGCAAATGACCCCTTCCACTTTTTTTTAGAAAAAAGTGGAGCAAAAAAATCGGGCCGGATTTTCCGAGTCTGGAGTCTGGAGTCGGGAGTCGGGAGTCTCCACGCCGTCCGTTTCAATTTTCTTAACGGACTTCTTCCGAGGCCCATTGAATACATTTACCCGGACAGCAATGAATTAAGGATTTAAATCCTTGCATTGAAAACTTATCCATCCGGGGCTAATGATTTCCGATCCGGAAATTTTTCCCATACCTGCAGACTATAATCATAAAGATGTTTTTCATCTGCCTTGAAATTTAATTCTGATTTCAGTTTCCATTCTTTGAGGTTAAAGTCTGGAAAAAAAGTATCTCCATCTATCTGCGCATGTACCCTGGTAAGAAAAATTTTATCCGCGATCGCCATTGCCTGGCGGTAAATTTCGCCGCCACCAATTATAAAAACTTCCTTCGCATCTGTTTCCGCCGCTTTCGCCAATGCTTCATCCAGATTGCCGGCAGGCACTATGTCTTGCGCATTAAAATCCGGTTTTCTGCTGATCACAATATTGGTTCTTCCCTTTAATGCCTTCCCCATCGATTCAAAGGTTTTTCTTCCCATCACGACGGGCATGCCCCAGGTGGTATTTTTAAAAAACTTTAAATCGTTCGGTAGATGCCATAACAGTTTATTGTCTTTACCGATGGCATTGTTCGTTGAGGCGGCTACCACTAAACTGATGGTCAAATGATTCAATTTTATATTGTTAAAAGCTAAACCGCCACCGGCGCTTTGATTGGCGGATGATGCTGATAGTTTTCCAGTTTGAAATCGCTGTATTGAAATGAAAATATGTCCTTCACCGCCGGATTCAGCTTCATTTGCGGCGAGGGAAAAGGCGCCATCGACAATTGTAGTTCAGCCTGTTCAACATGATTATTATACAGGTGTACATCACCGAAAGTATGAATGAATTCGCCGGCCTGCAAATCACAAACCTGCGCGATCATCAGTGTAAGAAGGGCATAGGAGGCAATATTAAAAGGAACACCCAGAAATACATCCGCGCTGCGCTGGTATAGCTGACAGCTTAGTTTATTATCGGCTACATAAAACTGAAAAAGAGTATGACAGGGCATTAATGCCATTTCAGGAAGCTCGGCCACATTCCATGCACTGACGATCAGGCGGCGACTGTCCGGATTCTTCTTTATCTGCATGATCAGGTCCGAAATCTGGTCGATGGTTTTTCCATCGGCTCCGGTCCAGCTCCGCCACTGCTTTCCATAAACGGGTCCGAGATTTCCGGCTTCATCCGCCCATTCATCCCAGATCCTCACTCCCTGTTCTTTCAGGTAGGCTATATTGGTATCGCCCTTCAAAAACCATAACAATTCGTGGATAATACTTTTAAGATGCAGTTTTTTGGTAGTTACCAGTGGAAATCCTTCCTGTAAATCGAAGCGCATCTGATATCCAAATAAGCTCCTGGTTCCCGTTCCGGTACGGTCGGTTTTTGAAACCCCGTTCGCCATAATTGTTTTTACCAGCCGCAGATATTGTTCCATGCCCTGCAAGGTAAGAAAATGAGTACCGCCAAGAAGCGCCGATTTTTTGTTGTGGGGAAGCTGTGAATTAAGCAGATGATAAAAAATGACGAAATAGGTGGATTTCCTTAGACATCCGGATAATACAGAGAAGAGTTTTCCCGTTTAGGGAAAAATTCCAATCTATGAAATTGCTGATGCTGGCTTTGTCCTTTTCCCTTTTATGTAGCTGTACCAAGGTAATTGATGTGGTTTCAAGCCGAAACGAGAAGCCACTGGTTGATGAAC
>JAEZAY010000171.1 GCA_023427575.1 Bacteroidota bacterium
GCTATAACCGAATTTACGGGCAATTGAATACCCCGTTATAAAAAAGAAATTAAAATCTTTTACCCTACTTTCTGGAGTGTATCAGCTCCATTACGCGGCTTCTTTCATATCCTTTTCGAATCAGGTAATCAGTTAGTTTTCGCTTTTTTGATAAAGGATCTTCTTTCTCCAGTAAATCTGATTTATCCTGATACAATCTGGTCAGCGTTTGTTCATAATCTTCGGCTGATATTGACTTCAATGCTTTGTTGATACAGTAAGCACTTACCCTTTTTTGTTTCAGTTCGTATTCAATTTTTACCTTTCCCCATTTCTTCATTCTGAATTTTCCGCCCGCAAATTGCAGTGCGAAACGTTCTTCATTCAGATAATCTTCTTCAATAAGTTTGGAAATCAGTTCTTCAACATCCCGTTTCCAAACTCCCATTCCGTATAGTTTTTCTTTCACTTCCTGGTGACACCGTTCCTGATAGGCGCAATAATGTTTTATCTTCTGCCAGGCCTGCTCTTTTGTAATGGATGTTCTAAACACTGAAACAATTTATGCTTTAGTTACCGCCATAATCAGGAGGTAACTTTCAAATTATAAACAAATCCCGAATTCAAAAAAGCTATTCTTCCAGACCCGGAATGCAGCCAAACTGTTCAATCAGAAAATCGTCGTAATAATCGGCCTGTTTAAACAGTTTCTCCAGCAGGCGGGTTCCGCTTTCGCGGGTAATATCGAGGTCGTACAGAATTCCCGACAAAATAATATTCTGATTTACGCAGCTTAATACCAAACCGCTTGCCTGAAAATTTTCATGTAATAAGAATGCATAAAGCTCCCTGATTCGGGAAGCATCGCGCGGAAGCTGACATAAATACGCATCCCCGGTAATAAAATAATTTTCGGGATTGTATGAAATTTTAATTTTAGCGCTTCCCTCTTTTACTTCCCATCGATTGTTTCCTTCTCTTGCAATCCGGATATCTTTGCCCAGATCCTTCAGGATCTCCTCAATGGTACGGGCAACTCCCGCCGGAATCATTTCCTTTTCCGGAACTTTCGGAAGCTTTACCTCCGTACCACAGGAAGGGCAATATTTTTCCGAATCTATATTGGATGGAATTACGAGGAAATCGCAGCTGGGGCACCGGGTCGCCGGCGTACTTCTATAGGGATAATAAAGTTCCAGCGCGGTTTTTAGGTCGCGAACCGGAAGCGCAAATCCAAGGTTATCTCCTCCCCGGATTATAAAAGTGTTCACCCCGATAATTTCTCCTTTCTCATTTACAAGGGGGCCACCGCTGTTTCCCGGATTTATAGCCGCATCAATTTGAATAAACTGCATTCCCTGCCGAACCCGGTCAACTTTTGAAATTACACCCTGGGTTGCGGTATAATTTAATCCGAAGGGATGGCCGATGGCAATTACTTCATCGCCGTCTTTTAAATCATTGTAAGAACCCAGTTTTAAGTGGGGAAGTTCGGTTATCCCCGGAGCCTGTACAAAAGCCAGATCATGTTTTTTATCGGTGTACCATACCCGTGAGATCATTTTATGAAAATTTTTACCGCTGATGCTTACTTCCGCGAATTGCCCCACCACATGTTCGTTGGTAACAATCAAATCATAATCTTTTAGATAGAATCCGGTACCCGAACCTCCCTTGGTGGCAATCTGGATAATCCCCGGCTGAAAACTTTCTATGATCTCCTGAAACTCCATTATACGTTCAGATTTAAAGCGGCCACTTCATTGCAAAAGCTAAGGTTAAAATCCGTGATGGAAGTAAACCGCAGCCTGGTACTGTTAAACTCCAGTTTTGGATATTTGGGTTTCCAGGTATTTACGATTCCCCGAATCTCTTCCACAATTTCTTCGTCCATAAACTGGTTTGATTCCGCATTATAATAATCCGGCGCAAATCCCAGCTCCCTGAAATATTCACCGTGATTTATCCGCATGAACAATTGCAGCAATGCCGTAACAGGCCCCGGCAAGCTGTATGAAAAATGGTTGTACGTCATGCCATATTCCATTACCACATTTGCGATGCTCCGGTAATTATTATCCCGATACCAGTACATGCTCTGCACCGCATTCTGGATCGAATCGGCAACTGATTTATGATTTTCGGGCGATACAATGGAAAATGTATTTTTTGAGCGGAAGAAATAAGGATATACCTCTTCCCTGGTTTTTTCTTTTAGCTGAATCAGGCCTTCAATCATTTCAGTGTTTTTTTCGGAAGCCGGCCGATCGTCTTTTTTAAAATATTTATTGACAACTTTTTCCAGTTCGTTTAATAATTTTCCCTCTGGCGTAATCAGGTAATCGATCCGGAATGCAAGGGTCAGAATCAGGTATGAAATTCCCCCCGAAAATTTCTCGGGGTCAAGTTCTTCCACTGTTTTCAGCGTTTCTTCCAGCCATTTCATCATATAGCGGAACCGGATCTCTTTTTCCGCCACCGGCATTTCGGTAATATGTTCCGTATCTATCGGAATCAGGCTTGCAAATTCCTGTACCAGCAAGTCGTCCTGTTTATCGGCCCGGGTTGCCAGCTCCCTTAATCCAAAGTAGAGTTTGTTCGGATTGGCCGTATTCAGATCCGAGTCGAAGCGAATGCACAAACGGTCCTGGCTAAGCGCAAATCGCGAATAGTAAAGGTGGAAATTCAGCTCCAGAAGCTTGCGCATCACCGGAATGCTCTGTACCGGCATGCTGGCAATTCCGGCTTCCACATAAACATTATTATGATTGAACCGCCCATGAATGATTTTGGAACCCTGAAAAATCTCAAAAGTTCCTTCTTCTCCTTTCCTTTCATAGCTGACATTCTGCAGTTCGTCGTCGCGCAGGTATTCAAAAAAAGCGTCCAGGCTTTCAAGGTATTTTTGCTGTCTGAAAAAAGAATCCGCCTGGTTCCATTTGTTGACCTTCTCTACCGATTTATTATTATCAGAGTAGCGCCCGAAACGAATTCCGGGATCTACTTTTAAAACCTTCTTCTTTTTAAAGAATTTGTAAAACACCATAGTTAATTGATCAGGCAATGGATATGCCAGAAGGCCCTGTATCAGGTAAGTCGATTCTTCCGGTTTTCCATTTATCCTTAAATCTACTGCTAAAATATTTTCCTTCATAAACCGGAAAGTTTTCAAAGCCAGATTCCGGATCCGGAACCTGCCATGGGGCCGGGGCTGAAAATTCCGCTAAGTCGGGTGCGAAGCATAAAACAGAAATCCAATTTCACGGCATAGTAGTCTAAAATTTCTGTACGTTTGCTGAAATACAATTAACCCTATTTGCATGAAGTTCATTGTTTCTTCTTCGGTTTTATTAAAGCAATTACAGCAGATCAACGGAGTTATCAATGCCAATACTGTTTTACCGATACTGGAAGATTTTCTTTTTGAGGTAGAGCAGAACCGGCTAACGGTTGTTGCCACCGATCTGGAAACGGTGATGAAGATCCAGATGGAAGTGGAAGCAAAAGAAACGGGCCGGATCTGTATCCCCGCAAAAATTCTGATGGATTCCTTAAAGAATCTTCCCGATCAGCCGCTCACTTTTAATATCGATAAAAACTTCGCGGTTGAAATTACCAGTGACAACGGCAAGTACAAGGTGATGGGCGAAAATCCGGATAACTTTCCGAAGGAACCCGCTGCCGACGATACCAACTCCTTTACCATCCTTTCCAGTGCATTGGTAACGGCTATCAATAAAACCATATTTGCGGTTAGCAGCGATGATCTTCGTCCGGCAATGAGGGGAGTATATTTTGAAATGGACCCGAAAGGCATTCAGTTCGTTGCCACGGATGCGCATCGTCTGGTAAGGTATAAAAGAACCGATGTAAGCTGTCCGAATACAGAATCGCTCATCGTTCCAAAAAAGCCGCTGAATCTCTTAAAATCGGCTCTTCCTGCGAATAATGACGAGCTTACGATCAGTTACAACAGCATTCTTCTGTTCGTTACCCATGGCACTACCAGCATGAGCTGCCGCCTGATCGACGCGCGTTTCCCCGATTATAAAGTGGTGATTCCGGGCGATAATCCGTACAGGTTAACGGTTTCAAAGGCTGATTTCCAGAGCGCCTTGCGCCGGGTTAGCATTTTCAGTAATAAAAGCACCAATCAGGTGGTGCTGAATATTTCCGGCAGCGAACTGCAACTGGCGGCTCAGGACATTGATTTTTCTTTTGAAGGCAACGAAAGAATGAAATGTCAGTACAATGGCGAAGATCTGCAGATTGCCTTTAACGCCAGGTTCCTGATCGAAATGCTGAATGCGGCCGAAACCGAAGAGATCAATATAGAGCTTTCCACACCCACCCGTGCGGGAATCATCCGCCCCGGAGAGAAGGAAGAAAATGAAGACCTTCTGATGCTGGTTATGCCGTTGATGCTGAATGTTTAAAACAATGCGGCCTTTCGCTACCTTTAGGCCAGGCTGATTTCGTTGAATCGCTGGTTGGCCTCGATTATGGAATTTGTTCAACTTCGGACTTACGATACATATATTCCGGCCAGTCTGGTTTTGCAAAGACTGGAAGCGGAGGGGATCAGGGCCTACCTGCAGGACGAGTTTACCGTTACGGCCGATCCCATTCTTACCAATGCCATCGGCGGCATTAAACTGATGGTTTTTGCCGCCCAGGCCAACAGGGCCCGCGATTTATTGGGCGAGTACGAAAAATCCTACCGCGAATCGGCCCGCTGCCCTTCCTGCTTTTCGCACAATATCAGCTTTCTGCCCAGCTCCAGTGCAAGCAACCGCTTCACTGCCATTCTCACCTGGCTTTTTGGAAACTACGCCATTTCCGCGGAGAAGGAGTATTGTTGCGCCGATTGTGGATTCCGGTTTGAAAATCCCGATTATCCGTTCCAAAGCGAAGATTAGCTTCGACGCAATTGAATTGGCATGCTAAAGAGGATTTTGTAATTTTCAGATATGGAATCTTTCATGAATTTCTGGGAGCATATTTCCAGTGCGGAGCGGGTAATATTTGTGCTTGGCGGAATGCTGTTTTTCTGGATCCTGGAAGGCTACTACTCACTGTTTCGGTTTCAGTATAAGCGATACCGGCATGCGGGTATAAACCTGGTATTTCTTGCATTTACCCTGGTTCTAAACCTGATCTTCGGTTTTACTACCGTTCTGATCTGTACCTGGGTGATGAAAGCCGATTTCGGATTACTGAACTGGCTGGACGCGCCCTTATGGGTCAGCGTTATTGCAGGTCTGCTGTTTATGGATTTTTTCGGCCAGTATGCACCGCATGTAATGATGCACCGTTTTAAATGGATGTGGAAATTTCATATGGTGCACCACAGCGATACAAAAGTGGATGTAACCACCGGCACCCGCCATCACCCCGGTGAGTGGCTGTTCAGGGAATTTTCAACCATCATCGGCATCCTGCTGATTGGTGTACCGGTGGGATTGTACTTTTTGTACCGGAGCATGGCAGCCCTGTTCACCCATTTTAATCATGCCAATATCCGGGTGCCCCTCTGGCTCGATAAGCCCATCAGCTGGGTTTTTGTTTCTCCCAACATGCATAAGGCGCATCACCATTACCAGCGTCCGCTTACCGATACCAATTACAGCAATATATTTTCCATCTGGGACCGTCTCTTCGGAACCTTCGCATATGTTGATCCGAAAGACCTGCGCTATGGGTTGGATGTGCTCGAGGATTCCACCGATGAAGATCTGAACTACCAGATGCGGATTCCATTCAACAAAAATATCAAGACGGATTATTAGCACCGGCGATCCTGATTCAAATAGTATTTTTGCTTTCAAACTGAAGGCATGAAAATAATTGCGATGATCCCTGCCCGTTATGCCGCAACCCGTTTCCCGGCTAAGCTGATGCAGAAACTGGGCGATAAAACCGTTATTCGCCATACTTACGATAATACAATGGCCACCGGTTTGTTCAGCGATGTGGTGGTGGTTACAGACAGCGAAATTATTTTCGATGAAATTGTCTCAAATGGAGGGAAGGCGATCCGGAGTAAAAATGAACATGAAAGCGGCAGCGACCGGATTGCAGAAGCCGCGGCGGATCTGGATGTTGATATTATCGTGAATGTGCAGGGTGACGAACCCTTTGTTCGCGCCAGGCCAATTTCCGATCTTCTTCAGGCTTTTTCCGATCCTGCAGTGCAGGTGGCTTCGCTGATGCAGGAATTAACCGATCCCGCCCTGGTGGATGATTCCAATTACGTTAAAGTGGCGGTAGACAAAAACATGGATTCTCTTTTGTTCAGCCGCAGCCGGATTCCTTACCACCGTAATTTGGAAATACAACCGGTGTACTACGAACATAAAGGAGTGTATGCATTCCGTAAACAGGCTTTGCTGAATTTCACTGCATGGCCAATGACCCCGCTTGAGCTGGCCGAAAAAGTGGAATGCCTTCGCTATCTTGAAAATGGAGTTCGGTTACGGATGGTGGTTACCGATTATATGGGCATCGAAATCGATACGCCTGAAGACCTTGAAAACGCTGAAAAATTAATGCGCTAAAGACCAAGACCCGCAGAATCCGGCATTCTAAACATGTTTGTCCGGATACATATTCCCAGGGCCCGGAAAAAATCCGTGATTACCGCCGTATCAGGGTTCGACGGGCCCAAAAAACCCTTTGTATTTGCCGCCGGTCAGCACTTTCTTTTCATTGTTATCATTGTAAAGATTGCAGTTAAAAACAGCTTCAATCAAAACATAGTAGTTCCCGTTTCCATCATGGGCATCGTTGGCGCTTTTGATTTCAAATACACTTCCAGACTGATCACCGGAGGAAGCCACCGTACTCCACTCATTGCCCTGGGCATCGAGCCACGCAATCCGGATTCCGGAATCTACATCGGCATAATTGTACAGCCCGGGACTAAAGAATGCCTTAAGCGTTGCGGGTGTGGCGTTTTCAAAATCGGGGAATACTCCTTTAGATATGATCAGACCCGTGCCATTAACGGCCTCATTTATTACCGCCGACAGCAACTCCGGATCGGCATCGCTTGAAGTGGCAGTAAAAAAGTTGGTATCGTCATTGCCGGTTACCTTTTCGCTGAAACTTTGTCCCCCGATTACTGCAGAATAATATGCCTGCGCATCTTCATTGTCGGGTGGTGGCACCGTTTCCAGGTCGCCGGTAATTTCTTTCTGGCAGGAGATCAGACAGGGTACTATTAAAGCAAGGAATAGATACTTTAACTTCATGGGAATCTTTTTGAAATTCAAATTTAATTCTTTGTTCACAGCACTGGCACAGGTTTCATAATCTACAGCACTATATAATTTTTTGAATGAAAGCAATTAAAATAACCAGGCCAGGCGGCCCAGAAGTTTTGAAGTTGATCGAAATGCCGGTGCCGGTGCCGGCAAACGATCAGGTATTAATCCGGGTGAAAGCAGCGGGAATCAATCGGCCCGATATATTCCAGCGCAAAGGAAATTACCCGCCCCCGGCGGGGGCCCCGGCTGAGATCCCCGGGCTGGAAGTTTCGGGAATTATTGAAGATGCCGGGAATTCAAAACGGTGGAAAAAAGGCGATGCGGTAACGGCCCTTCTGAGCGGGGGAGGTTATGCTGAATTCGCCATTGCCGAAGCCGGCCATTGTTTGCCCCTTCCTCCGGGATGGTCTTTTGCCGAAGCGGCTTCGCTGCCCGAAACCGTGTTGACGGTTTGGCATAATGTATTTCAACGCGGGGCACTGAAAAAAGATGAACATTTCCTGGTGCATGGCGGCAGCAGCGGAATCGGAATTACCGCTATCCAGATTGCCCATTTACTGGGTGCGGTTGTTTTTGCCACGGCCGGAACCGTTGAAAAATGCGATGCCTGCAAATCGCTGGGTGCCCAGCTTTGCGTGAATTACAAACAGGAAGATTTTGGAGAACTGCTGAAAAATTATGGTATGGACCTGATCCTTGATATGATAGGAGGTGATTACAATGCCCGGAACCTTTCCCTGTTAAGAGATGATGGCAGACTGGTTTATATAAATGGCATGAAAGGAATGAAAGCAGAGTACAATATCGGTGAAATAATGCGAAGGCGGTTAACCATCACCGGTAGCACGTTGCGGCCGCGTACAAATGAATTTAAATCGATGCTGGCTGCCGAGGTGGAGAAACATGTATGGCCCCTGCTGGAAAACTACCGGTTTCAGCCGGTTATTTATAGTCAGTTCCCGCTGGAAAATGCTTCCGATTCCCACCAGTTGATGGAAACCGGCGACCATGTCGGCAAAATCATTCTTACGGTTGAATAAATCTTACTCCGATTCGGGTAAACCGTTCGATTCGGCTCTTGTTGGAATTTCAGCATTCCGTGGAAAACACTGAATTATCAGCTGAAACTTGGGATTTAGGCTCAGCTTATAGTCATCTTTTTCAAATAGTTCTTTAGCAGCGGGATCCTGCAACATAACGGCAGCCAGATCAACGGCCAGCGGAGAACTGCTGATAATATTAGCTACTCTTCCCTGAAAAATCTCCACATTAAATTTATATCCTGCCTTCCGGCCACTTCCGGCACGTTCGAAATCAATCCGGTTCATGTCGAGGGTCTGAATCGAATTCACAGAACGTTTCATCAGAATTCTGATAATGGGCAAATACTTTTTCCAAACCTGGATATACATCATGATTTAATCATTTAAGGCTTCAATAACGGTAACAAATAGCCGGTAAAGATTCGGGGAATAATTGGGTTTTTAGCGCGATCGCAAATATATTTCTGAATGCATAGGGATACGCGCAAACGGCCACTTAACTGGCAATATTCCATGGCAGGGACAATCATTGAGTCGCTTCGGCGGTAAAATTATCTCATTTTTCGGAGAACTGTGCCGGAAAGAAAAATCTTATTTCCCCAAATGCAGATATTTGGAGCCGGGATACAGAAATGCACTTATCTCAACAATAAGGGGGCCCATAAGTAGATTAGCGCCTGGGGCTATTCAATAAAAACACCGCTATTCAGCTTTCTGATTTTTCAGCACCGGTAGTAAACTTCAGGTATTGCCTGGCAGCCTTTATTTCGGCGAATGAAAACTGATCTCCCAACTCACCGCGGATGGCATTTAAGCCCGCGCCGGAATTCAGATGCAAATACTCCTTTATTTTATCCAGCTTTTGCTTTTCTACCAATTGTTCAATCAGGATTTCCCCGCTTTCTAAAAACGTGATCAGATGATTCTGGATAGTTCCGGGAGTCATACTTCTCATTTCGGCTACTTCTTCAATGGTATGACCTTTTTTAAACAACTCGAGCGAGATGGTTTTAGAAGCGATTTTAACTGCGGGAACCGATCTTTTCCGGGATTCAGGACCCGCGGGTTCCAGGGATTTGCTTTCAGATAAGGAATCCCGATCATCGGTTATTCCGTGCATTCTCGCTGCCCGGCGGATCTCGGATTTTTTCCGCATCAGATGGTCTGACAGCTCATACAGTTCAGACAGATATTTGCCGGCTTTCTTTTTAACCTTATACAGTTCGATGTGCAGATCGATTTTATTCAGACAATCATTTAATACAGAAGCAAAATAATTTACCGCGGCATCAATTCTTTCACTGATTCGTTCTTCCAATCCGGGGTCTTCCTGGCGACGCAGGTTTCCAAGTTGCCGGATGAATTTTCCGGCGATCTCCTGCTGCGCTTTCAGGATTTCCAGCAATTCCGCCGCCCAATGGTGAGCATCCGCCTTCTGCGGAATTACCCGTGAAGGATATTCTTCAATAAATTGTTCAGTCAGCAGGATCAGCTTTGACCAGTCGAATAGCTGCAGTACTTTTTTTTCACGGTAATTTTTCTTTTCAATCTGCAGCAGATCGCTTAGCCGGTCTTCTTTTTGTTCGGTGCGGCTGAATTCAACGATTCTGGGATCGGTACTGATTGCGGCCTTCGTAATCCGCGATGAAAGCACCAGTCCGCTTAATGAAACCAGCCGGCTTAAAGCAACATATACCTGCCCCGGTGCAAACGATTCGCCCGCATCAATGATCGCCTTATCAAAGGTGAGGCCCTGACTTTTATGAATGGTAATTGCCCAGGCAAGGCGAATGGGAAACTGCATAAAACTTCCCACTTCTTCCTCTTCAATTTTATTCTTGACTTTATCAAAACGATAGCGGATATTTTTCCAGGTTTCTACGCCCAGTTCCAGCTCTGTATCCTGACCGGAAAAGCGGATGTAAATATTTTTTTCACTGATACGGCTTACCATCCCGATTTTGCCGTTGAAATATTTCCGGCTTTCTCCCTTATCATTTTTGATAAACATAATCTGGGCGCCTTCTTTTAATTCCAGGTTCATTTCTGCAGGCAAAGCCTTCTCGCTGAAATCACCTTCCACCACCGCATTGAAACAATATTTTTTCCCGGGAATAGCGGCAAGCGCGCTTCGGTTAATGGCTTCGGCCCGCGAGTTATGGGAAGTTAATACGATGTACTGTTCAGATTCCGGTGCGCTGAAACCCGGATCATATCTTTCGTGGAGAATCGCCAGATCTTCCGCTTTTACCGAGTTCGTTCGGATATTATTGAGTATTTCTATAAATACATGATCGTTCTGGCGATAGATCTTTTTTAACTCCAGGTACAGCGGCGGCTGAGCCTTTACTGCATGGGCATCGAAAAAGAACGGGCTGTTATAATATGCTTTCAGGATTTCCCATTCGCCGCGATTAACTACCGGCGGCAGTTGAAACAGATCGCCGATGAACAGAAGCTGAACCCCGCCAAAGGGCGTATGAGGCTGATTCCGGAAATGCCTTAAAATTACATCCACTGCGTCCAGGGTATCGGCACGAACCATGCTTACTTCATCTATTACCAGCAATTCCAGTTCCCGCAAAATCTGCTTTTTGTCGTAGGGCAGTTTCAGGTTTCTGATCAGATTGTAGTGATCAGTAACGGCCAATTGCGCGTCCATCCCGCCCATAAGTCCTCCGGGTATAAATGATCCGAAGGGAAGCTGAAAAAAAGAATGCATGGTAACTCCTCCGGCATTAATTGCCGCAACGCCGGTGGGAGCCACAATGGCCATTTTCTTTTCGGTTTTGGTCCGGATATAGTTCAAAAAGGTGGTTTTACCCGTTCCGGCCCGGCCAGTAAGAAAAACCGGACTTGCGGTATCGTTCACAAAAGCAGCTGCCAGTTGGAAATGGGCATTGGAAAAGTCGAACATTGATGCAAATTAACCCATCATTCCGGGTGTATGGATGGATTTTCATCTCTCTGCACCGGTTTTTTTCCCACCTGCTGTCAGGAAATTTATCATTGGGGCTTCAAAGAATCAAGGCGGTCACTTCGTAACTTGCAGCCATGCAAGATTACCTTAGCGGATTAAATGAGCGGCAAAAAGAGGCCGTTTTACACAGGGATGGCCCTCTTATGATCGTAGCCGGGGCCGGTAGCGGAAAAACTAAGGTGCTGACCACCCGGATAGCCCACTTAATGGCTTACCATGGCATTGATGCTTTTAATATACTGGCGCTCACCTTTACCAATAAAGCAGCGAAGGAAATGAAGGAAAGGGTTGAAAAAACCCTGGGCAATACTGAAGCCAGAAATCTTT
Organism: Bacteroidota bacterium; assembly: GCA_023427575.1. GTDB lineage: Bacteria > Bacteroidota > Bacteroidia > Chitinophagales > Chitinophagaceae > Flavitalea. Next base: position 11,598 of record JAEZAY010000171.1, read on the forward strand.
ATATAGGAACTTTTCACAGTGTTTTTGCCCGGATTTTGCGGAGTGAAGCACCCCGCCTCGGCTATCCTGCGCATTTCACCATTTATGATACCGATGATGCCAAAGGAGTGATCAAAACCGTAGTGAATGAATTACAGCTCGACGACAAACATTACAAACCCAATGTGGTTTATAACCGGATTTCAAGCGCAAAAAACGCATTGGTAGGACCGGCGGAATATGCCATGGACTATCATATCCAGCAGGAAGATGCCCGCAGCAACCGCCCGGCGATTGCCCAGATCTATGACGCATACTCAAAACGCTGTTTTAAGAACGGGGCCATGGATTTCGATGATCTGCTGCTGAAAATGTATGAGCTGCTGAAGAATTTTGCAGATGCCCTGCATAAATATCAGCATAAGTTCAAATACATTCTGATAGATGAGTACCAGGATACCAACCCCGCACAGTATGAGATTATCAAATTATTAGGTGCCGCGCATGAGAATGTGTGCGTGGTAGGTGATGATGCCCAGAGTATTTACAGTTTCCGGGGCGCCACCATTCAGAACATCCTTCAGTTTCAAAAAGACTATGAAGATGTAAAGGTGGTAAAACTGGAGCAAAATTACCGGAGCACCCAATCAATCATTAATGTTGCCAATGAGGTAATAAAAAATAATAAAGGCCAGATTCCTAAAAACCTCTGGACAGACAATACCACGGGTGATAAGATCCGGCTGGTGCGAACGATGACGGACAACGAAGAGGGGAAATTCGTAGCCGATACCATCCAGGAGCAGAAACTCCGCAATCATTACCGAAACAATGATTTTGCGATCCTATACCGAACCAATGCGCAGAGCCGGGCATTTGAGGAAAGCCTGAGGCGGATGAATATTCCCTATACCATCTATGGCGGGATCAGCTTTTACCAACGGAAGGAAATCAAGGATTTCGTGGCTTATCTCCGCGTGATCACCAATAGCCGCGATGAAGAGTCATTAAAAAGAATAATAAATTATCCGGTCAGAGGCATTGGAAAAACTTCTATCGACCGGGCTGTGCTGGCGGCTAACACGAACAATATTTCGATGTGGGAAGTGTTGAAAAATGCGCGTCAGTACGGGTATAAAGGCGGCATTCTGGAAGCCATCGAAAACTTTGTGCTGATGATCGAAAGTTCCGCCAGCATTCTGGAACAGAAAAACGCCTATGAAGTGGCTGTTCATATCGGCAAGCAGACCAATATTGTGCGCGAGCTGTTCAACGACAAAAGCACTGAAGGGGTTGCCCGATATGAAAACATCCAGGAATTATTAAACTCAATCAAAGAATTTACCGAAACTCCCGGCAATGAAGATGGGGAAGTGGGTGATAAAAGCCTGGGTGCCTACCTGCAGCAGATTACCCTGCTCACGGATGCCGATGAAAAAGACCCAAATGCGGATACGGTTAAACTTATGACCATCCATGCCGCGAAGGGATTGGAATTCGGTTGTGTATTCGCGTGTGGACTGGAAGAAATGCTTTTTCCCAATGCCATGTCGGTGAACACCTGAGAAGAGCTGGAAGAGGAACGTCGCTTATTCTATGTTGTTATAACCCGGGCAAAGGCCCGCCTCTGGATTACCTATGCCAATACCCGTTACAAATTCGGATCGCTGGTACAGAATGAACCCAGCCGGTTTATTCAGGAGTTGCCGGAAGAATATCTGGATCGGAGCTTTGCAGGCGGCGGACTAAAAAATCAAAGCACGGGCTGGGGCAATCAGTCGGCATATGACCGGATCTCGGGCAATTACCGGCATTCGGCGGCCTCGCAGGCGGAAAAAAGATATGGACCGCCACCCACCGGGAGACAGGGTTCCACACCATCCTATATAACCCCGAAACCCGCCGCCAAAACGGTGGAACATGTGCCATCAGTAGATTTTGCCGCCAGTGATACCAGTAACCTGCAGGCCGGACAAAAAGTGGAACATCAGAAATTCGGGTTTGGGGAAGTAACAAAAATTGAGGGTTCTGCACACAATCCGATCGCAACTGTGAAGTTTGAACACAACGGTGAAAAAAAGATCATGCTGAACTATGCTAAACTTCGGATTATAGACTAGCTATCGCCGGAGAACGCGGCCGCTCATTATTTCGTATATTAGAAAACGAACCGATGAATGCGAGATTGCCGATACTAGTCCTGATGGTCATCGCCATACCCTGTTCAACGGAGCTGATTGCGCAATCCAAACATTTCAGGAAAAACGGGCGTTCCCCCAATTTCAGCATTGAAAAAATAGCGGAAGGAGTTTGGGCGGCGATCGCCAATGACCATTATGGAAAAGCGATCTGCAATGCCGGAATCATCGATCTGGGAAATAAAACCATTGTATACGATCCTTTTATGACCCCCGAAGCTGCAACTGAACTCCGGATCGTAGCAGAAGGATTGACAAAAAAACCGGTTTCCCTGGTCATAAACAGCCATTATCATAATGATCATATCCGCGGCAACCAGGCTTTCGGGCCGGCCGCCATTATCAGTTCCAGCTTTACCCGCGATGAGATTGCCAGGGTGGAACCCGGGGAGCAGCAATGGGAACAAAAGCACGCCGCCACTCTGCTGAAGGCAACCCGGCAGCGGATGTCTTCGGCCACCAGCATCGAAAAAGAAGAATTGCCGCTCTGGATCGGCTATTACGAAGGGATGGTTGAATCGGCCTCCGATTTAAAAATGACCCTGCCGGATATCGTATTTAATGACTCTTTATGGATCTTGGGTTGGAGCCGAAACATTAAACTGGTAGAACGAAAATCGGGTCATACACCCAGCGATCTGGTATTACTGATCCCCGATGCCGGAATCGCTTTTATGGGCGATCTTTTGTTTGTGGATCGTCATCCCTGGATTTCCGACGGCGACCCCGAAAGTTGGAAAGCTTCCCTAAAACTGTTTTATGAAGATCCGCTTTATGAAACCTTTGTTCCCGGCCACGGAAAAGTGGCCGGCCGCGAATCGCTGAAACAATTGTACGATTATTTCTCTGCCGTTCAGGATCTTTGCAATACTGCGAAAACCGATTCCCTTCAGATTTTGTTATTGCAGCAGCCCATACCTCAACCTTATCAGAACTGGTATTTTGGCAAATTTTACCAGGCTAATCTTCAGTACATATTGGGCGCGCGGAAAGAGGAAGAAGATTAAAATCAGCTCCACCATCCCTTCAATTAGATCCCACCGCAATTATCCTATTCGGAGGTCATAGGTGTCGGGGTAAGATGTATTCCCCGGGCCTCGGAAGAAATCCGTTAAGAAAATTGAAACGGACGGCAGTTATAATGTGATAATATGATAATGTGCA
>JAEZAY010000201.1 GCA_023427575.1 Bacteroidota bacterium
CGCAATTGGAATGATGTATGGGTAATGGTGGTTGCCCCACTGGGATTGGCCGGCGAAAGTTCTGTTGCTATTCGGATTGAATGGCCAGACAGAGGGCCTTCACAATGGAAGGAAATCTTTACAGGCAAAAATATTAGCTCCGATCCGGCATTTGAATTCACACAGACAGAAACCGGATTTCCCTTATGGCTTCTGTTTTCTGATAACAGAAAATAAATAAAAATTACTATGGAATATAAAGTGTATCCCGGAGATGCCTATCCTTTAGGGGCCAGTTTGGATGCGGATGGAGTTAACTTCGCGCTGTTTGCTGAAAACGCAACCGCTGTTAATCTTTGTTTGTTCGATCAGCGGGAGGATGCAAAAGAATCTGCTGTTATCAAACTTAAAGAACGTGATCAGGATATCTGGCATGCCTATGTTCCGGGCTTAAAAGCGGGCCAGTTGTATGGATACCGGGTTTTCGGCAGTTATGATCCTTTGAATGGCGAACGCTTTAATCCGAACAAGCTGCTGATTGATCCTTATGCAAAAGCGATTGCGGGAACCATTAACTGGCATGACTCTCTTTTTGGATATGAATTAAATCATCCGGATGCTGACCTGAGTATGAGCAATGAAGACAGCGCTCCATTCATCCCGAAATCGGTGGTTGTAAATTCCGATTATGACTGGGAAGGAGATGAGCCGCTCCGGCTTGCTTATCACCTCGATATTATTTATGAGGCCCATGTGAAGGGGTTTACCATGCGTCATCCCGGGATCCCCGAAAATCTCCGCGGAACCTATGCAGGAATGGGGCATCCGGTAACCATTGAATATCTGAAAAAATTAGGGATCACATCGGTGGAACTGATGCCCGTACACCATTTTGTCGCCGACCGGCATTTAAAGGAAAATGGATTAACGAATTATTGGGGTTATAATTCAATTGGTTTTTTTGCACCCGATGCGCGTTATGCCAGCTCGGGCGTGCAGGGGGAGCAGGTAACCGAGTTTAAAGACATGGTAAAGGCGTTGCACAAAGCCGGCATTGAAGTGATCCTGGATGTTGTTTACAATCATACCGCCGAAGGCAATCATCTCGGACCAACGCTTTCCTTCAGAGGGGTCGACAATCCGGCTTATTATCGTTTGATGGAAGACCAGCGCTACTACCGCGATTTCACTGGAACGGGAAACACATTGAATGTGATGCAACCCAATGTGCTCCGGCTCATCATGGATAGCTTGCGTTACTGGATCCTCGAAATGCATGTTGACGGATTCCGCTTCGATCTGGCGGCTACGCTTGCCCGTGAGTTGTATGATGTAGACAGACTGGGCTCTTTTTTCGATATCATTCATCAGGATCCCGTGATTTCACAGGTGAAGCTGATTGCAGAACCATGGGATATCGGCGAGGGCGGATATCAGGTAGGTAAATTTCCGCCGGGATGGGGCGAGTGGAACGGAAAGTACCGCGATTGCATGCGCGATTACTGGCGTGGTGCCGACAGTATGCTGGGCGAATTTGCCGAACGCTTCACAGGCAGTTCCGATTTATATAAAGAAGACTATCGCCGCCCCACGGCCAGCATCAACTTTATAACCGCCCACGATGGATTCACCCTGCTCGACCTGGTTTCATACAATGAAAAACACAATATGGCCAATGGCGAAAACAATCAGGATGGTGAAAGCCATAACCGGTCATGGAATTGTGGTTTTGAAGGGCCAAGCCCCGATGAGGGAATCATCCGGCTGCGGCAGAAACAGCAACGGAATTTCTTAACGACGCTTTTTTTGTCGCAGGGCGTACCAATGATGGTTGCGGGCGATGAAATTGGAAGAACCCAGTTTGGCAATAACAATGCATACTGCCAGGACAATGAAATCTCCTGGCTCAACTGGGAAGATGCCGACAGCGATTTACTGGAATTTACCCGGGGTTTGATCCAGATCCGGAAATCGCATCCGGTTTTCAGAAGGCGAAGATGGTTTAAAGGCGTTCCCATCAGAGGCATAGGTCTTGAAGACATAGCCTGGTTTACACCATCGGGTGTCGACATGTCGGAATCCGACTGGAATACCTATTTCGCTAAATCGCTGGGGGTGTTTTTAAATGGGAAAGCCTTAAGAGCGACCGATAGGCGCGGCGAACATATTGTTGACGATTCTTTTTTTATAATATTTCATGCCGGCGAACAATCGCAGGATTTTAAGTTGCCGGAAGCAAAATATGGCAGAATATGGAAACTGGTTTTAAATACCGCCGATTTGGTGGTGAAAGAAGAAGATGAACTATACAAGGCTGGATCAATCCTGAACATAGAAAACCGAACGGTGGTTTTATTGAAGAATATTGAATAAAGAATTTGAATTATGGCTGGGCAAAAGGAGAATAAAATTGTCAGAACTGCCGGCGTTTTATGTCATATCAGTTCGCTGCCTTCAGCGTTTGGAATTGGAGATTTTGGCCCGGAGGCCATTCGTTTCGCAAAGTTCCTTAAAAGCTCGAATCAAAGCTGGTGGCAGATTTTGCCACTTACCCCGATTGATGTCAACCAGGCTTTTTCACCATATAGCTCGGTTTCGGCCATGGCCGGAAATACGGCTCTGATCAGCCCCGAACTACTGGTTGCAGATGGATTGTTGCAAGGGCGGGAACTAAATAAATTCAGGACCAGTCCGGATAAGCCCGTAAATTATAAAGAGCTGATTGACCATAAAAATCAGTTGCTGGGCATCGCCTATCAACGTTTTATTGATAAAAAAGAATTTGCGGGTTTAAACCGGTTCCGGCAAAAGGAAAAGTTCTGGCTTCGGGATTTTGCCTTATTCATGGCTATCCGGCAGGAGCAAAATGGCAAAGCCTGGTTTGAATGGCCGGAGGAATTGAAAAAGCGCGATCCATCGGCGCTTAAAGATTTTGCAAACGCGCATAAAGATGAGATCCGGCGTTTTGAATGGGAGCAATATATTTTTTCGCTTCAATGGGAGCAGCTTCGCAAAGCCTGCCGGGAAATGAATCTTCGCTTTATAGGTGATCTACCATTCTACGTTAGCTACGATTCTGCAGATGTATGGTCGAATCAGGAAATTTTCAATCTTGACAAAAATGGAAAAATGCTAACTGTGGCGGGGGTTCCTCCCGACTACTTCAATGCCGAAGGTCAGCTTTGGGGCATGCCAATTTTCAATTGGGAGCGGCTTAAAGAAAGAGGATACGATTGGTGGATCAACCGGATTAAAAAAAATATTGAACTCTACGATCTTTTGCGTTTGGATCATTTCAGGGCCTTTGCCGATTTTTGGGAAGTGAATGCAAAAGCGGCTACTGCCAGGAGAGGAAAATGGAAGCCGGGGCCGGGAACAGATTTCTTCGATGCAATTCAGAAAAGTTTTCCGGAAATGCCCTTTATAGCAGAGGATCTGGGGAAGATCGGCAGGAACGTCTACGATCTGAGAGATGCATACCAGATGCCCGGAATGGTGGTTCTGCAGTTTGCTTTTGGAAATGATATTGGCAATTCAGTGCACATTAATCATCATCATCGCGAAAATACCATTGCTTACACCGGAACGCACGATAACAATACAACGCTGGGCTGGTTCCGGAATGACCTGGATCAGAATGGCAAAGCAAATCTGAACAAATACCTGGGTAAAACAGTACGGGCCTCCGAAGTGCATGATGACCTGATTCGACTCGCCTACAGTTCCGTTGCAAAAACAGTCATCATCCCGGTGCAGGATCTGCTGGGTCTGGATAAAAAGGCCCGGATGAATACACCGGCCACCATTGCCGGTAACTGGACCTGGCGGCTAACTAAAAATCAGATTCGAAAGGAACTGGCCGCCAGGCTTAAAGATCTCACTGAATTCTACGGCCGGAACCCAAAGCCTGGCCGATAAAATCGTTGCGAAAAAATCAATAATGCATTCCAACCTGTTGTCCGGATTTTTTCCGTCATGATTGATTATTGGAACTCTTTATCACATCATTGCTGTCCGGGTAAAATGTATTCCCCAGGGCCTCGGAAGAAATCCGTTAAGAAAATTGAAACGGACGGATGCGATAATGTGCCAATGTGCTAATGTGTTAATGTGGAAATTTGCTAACATCCAAATTAAAACGGAC
>JAEZAY010000382.1 GCA_023427575.1 Bacteroidota bacterium
TCAGGTTCAGCAAACGCAGGTTACCGCCGATAAAAACAAAATCCACGATCTTTTGTACATAGATGGCTGTGGACAAGCCCAGTAAAGTGTATATAAACGCCCCGACCAGCGCTTCCAACATTACTGCCCGGTGCGGACGTATGAGTTCATAGAAGCGGGTATATATGGAAAGACTTGCTGTTTCAGCATGAATTCGATCTGTTGGAAAAAGAATTACCAGAACCTGGGTCCAGATTCTACCAAATTCTTCCGGTTTCAAACGATGCATTTTACCATCAGCCGGATCCATTAAAACAAAATGCCGGGGGGTGACTTTATACAATACCATGTAATGGTGAAGCTTCTGCCCGGTAATCACGTGCACAATAGCAGGCAGAGGTACCTGGGATAGCGATTCCAGTGGCCCTTTCAAAGCTCTGGCCTCCAACCCGATTTTTTCTGCTGCCTGAACCAGTCCCAGTAGATTTGTACCCATCTTGTCGGTACCCGCGTATTGACGAATCCGGGCAAGAGGTATTTTCTGCCGGTAATGAGCTGCTACTGATGCAAGGCAGGCGGCGCCACAATCGGTGGCATCGTGTTGCTGGATGCGGATCTGGTTTTTCAAGGAATGTTTTTTACTAAAGCGGACTATGAGGATTAAGCCAATCGTCCAGTTGATCGTATAAGAGTTGCCATAAAGAACGTTTGGCGACAATGAACCGGGTAGATAAGCTCATTCCCTTTGTAAGATTGCCGGTGAAACCATTCGGCAATTCCAGGGAGCTGCGGTCGAATGAACACCGAACCTTAATGAAAGGCTGGTTATCGATCAATGTGTAATCGGGATCGATCGAAATTACCTTGCCGGTGAGAACCCCGAAAATATTATAATTAAAAGCATCGATCTGGAAAATGCAGGGCTGACCCCGACGGATCATTCCCAGTTCACGGGGATTTATATAATTTTCAGCCACCAGTTCATCATCGGGAGAGATTACACAAACGGATTCACCAGCTGCAAGCGTAATCCCCGGATACCGGTGATTGATAAATTGCACGGCTCCTGCTACCGGGGCGCGAATTTTATATTTTTCAAGTTCATGATCGAGCTGGCGGATTTCGTTTTCCTTTTCCCTGATCTCAACGCCTGCCTGCTGCAGCATTTGTTGCCATTGCGATCGATAATTGAATTTTAAAGACTGAAGAGAAGCAAGGAGCTGATCATTGGCATTTTTGACTTCAAAATGTTCTTTCGCCGCAATGATCTTTTCCTTATACAGCTTTTCACTGATCTCCAGTTCGTACTCTGATTTTCGAATTTGATTTTTAATTTCCAGCAGTCTGGATAAAAAAACATCCAGTTCCTGCTTTGAAAGCGGAGAATTTAATTTTATGTGATTGGAAGATTCCAAAATCCTGCCACCAATCATTGCCTGTAAATCGCGCGAATGGGTCCAAAGTCTTTCCAGTTCAAACTGAACCAGTTTTTTCCTGGAAACGATGGCCTCATCATTCAATTTGAGAATGAGTTCATTTTTGAGAATAGACTGGCCTTCTTTAACCAGAACCTGGCTGATTTGCCCGCTAATTGCTGTTTTTAATTCCGTTCGTTCTGATCCCGGGCGGATCGTTCCCGACGAGGTTACGGTTATATCCATTTGGATAAAAGGCAGGGAACAGATCGTTCCGATGACAAGTGTCATTAGAAAAAGGTAAACGAAATGATAACGTCCCGAAAGGGCATGAAGGTGCCCGATGCTGGTTTCGCCAGCAGGATCACTGGTAGAGTTTGGCATGTCATAGATGATTGGAAAATACTACACAGGCATTGTATAACATATGAATCGCGGCGACGATGTAAAAGGCAATGCCCGTTCGAAGTTTGGCGTAATAGGCAAACCCATATATCAGGCCGGAGAAAAATGAATACAGCTGATAGTATTCGTTGTAATGATGCAAAATTCCGAAAAGTACCGAACTGAGAATAACGATGGCAAAAGGGGAAATGGTTTTCTGCAGGTATTTAAAAGGCAGGTACAGGATCAGGTAGGTTTCCAGCGCTGGAGCCGCCAGCACCGCAATAAAAATTTCTTCTGCCAGACTGCTAAATTCAAATTGGTTCTGATCAAGTCCATCGCCAAAATATTTGCCAAGGAAATAGATCATCAGATAGGAATAGATCAGTTTGATCAAAAATACCAAACCGATAAAAGGCAGGGTGGGCATTGAGCCGATTCTGTCCAGTCTATTCCGGAGATTTATTTCCATCAGGCAATTCTTCGATCGTGAATATTATGGTACAGGCAATAAAGAGCAGTATATGTTTCAATGGAATGGTCATTCCCTGCAGATCGGTGATCCTGATCCCATAATAAAAATACTCAATACCTGCGATGCCCGCATAGATCCCCGCGATCCATAAACTACGTTTAAAAGCCTTGTGTAGGGATCCCCTTTCAGTTCCGCAAAAAAGTATTCGTAAAAGGATTATCAGAAACAAGGTGATGGTCAGGTAATTCATCGGTGCATTTAAAAATGGGGGCTTCTGAAGCCCCCGGTAAAGATCATTTTTTTAGGTTCGGCGGTAAGGAAGCCTGGTATTCGGCCGCAGCTTTTGTGAATTCCCGTAAACAGCGCAAGGTTGCTCCCGCTACATAAAAAATATCGTAGATTAAATTTCCGCCTCCGTTGGTTTGGATCATATCCTGTGTTGACAGTGATTGAAATCCGTTGATTTTTTGCATAAGATATTTTTTGAATTATTTTAAATTCCATCCGTCTTTTAGCCCATTTTTGATATCGTCCCAATTTTCATTAACCAGGCTTATCAGGCCAATGGGGCTCAAAACTTTCATCCATCTGGGAATTTTCAACTCCGTTTCGCCTCCATTGTAAAGAAGCATTTCCTCGGGGCGAAGGCAGGAAAAGCCCTGCAGTTCCCCGGTAACAGTTAGTGTCATTTTTTAAAAATTAATACATATGGCTCCTCTATTGCATTTTGCAGGGCGTACAGCATTTTCCCCTTCCTTTGCGCATCGGAATATCTTCCCTAAACTCTTCTTTACATTTACCAGGTGGGGCTAACAGCTTATTGATGGAATAAATTTACTTTGCATCCGGATGGAATCAAAAGTGTAAAAACATAAACCCCGCCGTTTTTTTCCCATGGTTTTCCGGAACATTTTCACTATTTTATGCCTGTCGGTTCTGTATGTTCTGCCGGTAACTGCCCAGCAGTTTGGAGGCAACCCGGGATGGGTTCAATGGTTTCAAATAAAAACCGATACCCTTCGGATTATTTATCCGCAAAGGTTGTATAAGCCGGCAGCGGAAATCGCGGCCCTGATCCATCAGATACCGGCGCAGAAAAATTTGGGCGTTGGCAATATGATCTATCCCATTGATATCGTTCTGCAAAATCAAACTCTTGTATCGAATGGATATGTTGGCATGGGGCCTTTTCGCAGCGAGTTTCAGTTAACGCCTTTGCAAAACAGTTTTCGTTTGGGTAGTATTCCCTGGCATCTCACCCTGGGCTTACACGAATACCGGCATGTTCAGCAATACAATAATTTCAGAAAAGGGATCGCGGGTATCGCTTATTCAGTTTTGGGGGAAGAAGCCGGCGCCCTGTTAAACAATATGGCGATTCCGAACTGGTTTTGGGAAGGCGATGCCGTTTTTCAGGAAACCAGTTTATCGGCACAGGGCAGAGGAAGAATTCCTTTTTTTTACAATGATTACAAGGCTTTATGGGCAGCAGGGAAAGAATATTCCTGGATGAAGTGGCGGAATGGTTCCTTACGCGACCGGGTTCCATCTCATTATGCAATGGGCCATTTGCTGGTTAGTTATGGAAGGAAAAAGTTTGGTCCTTCGATCTGGGAATCCATCACAGACGACGCCGTTCGGTTTAAAGGCTTTTTCTACCCGTTTCAAAAATCTTTCAAACGCCATACGGGTATCCCTTACCGGCGTTTCCGCGAAGAAGCCATGGCTTTCACCAAAGATTCGCTGCTGGCAGCAACTGATAAAGACCCGGTTTCTAATGCAGGTATAAAATCGGATCATATCCTTTACGATGCCTCCTTTCCTCAATGGATAAACGAAAATGAGATTGTTTATATTAAAGAGGGGCCTGAACGGGTGCCGGCGCTGGTATCAAAAGACCTGCGAAACGGCAAGGAAAAATTGATCCGTACCCGGGATATTTCGCTGGATCAGCATTTTTCCTATCGCAATGGAATGATCGTTTATGCCTCCTATGAAAAAGATCTGCGATGGGGCTGGAGAGACTATGGCATTATCCGGAAGTTAAACCTGAGTACCGGTAAGGAAGAACGACTGACCCGTAAAACACGTTATTTCTCTCCGGATATTAACCAGAACGGAGACCGGATCATTGCGGTAGCCATCAATGAAGACGGGTCTTCTGCATTGCACCTGCTCGATGCCGGTACGGGAGATCTGATCCGGGTATTTGAAAATAAGGAGAGCTATTTTCATACCTATCCAAAGTTTCTCAACAATGATAAGATAGTGTCGGCGGTAAGGGATGAAGCGGGCAGGATGGCAATCATTCAGGTGGCAATTGAAACCGGTTCAGTCAATATTCCATTGCCCTTTGAAAACAGGATTTTGGGATTCTTAAATACAAGCGGCGACACCATTCTGTATTCAGCGGAAGCGAAAAAACACGATGGCATTTCCATGCTGGTAAATGGAAAAAATTACCAGGTTCAATCTTCGAGATTTACCCGGATCACCGGAAATTATCAACCTTCTATTTACAAAGGCAATCTTGTATGGGTCATGCCGACTGCTACCGGAAATCTTCTGGCCTTGGCAAGAGGCAATGAACTTCAATATCTTCCAGATGAAACAGAGCCTGCTGCAAATGCATCGTTCCAATCTGAACCCGGTTCTGAATTTTCAGCTAATCTCCTGAAAAACCTGCCCCAAAAAGCGTATACCGGTAAGCCTTACCCGAAAAGTTTCCGGCTTTTTAATTTTCACAGTCTCAGACCCTATATCAGCGACCCCGAATATTCGCTGACCATTGCGAGTGAAAATGTTCTGAATACGCTGCGGTCGGAGTTATTCCTTACCTGGAACCGGAATGAAAATTCCAAGCAGGTAGGATTTACATCTATCTATAGCGGCTTGTTTCCCTGGATTCAGGCGGGCATTGATTTTACTGTCGATCGAAATGCCCTCAGCAATAACCGGCGGATCTACTGGAACGAAGTTCAGCCCCGGGTTGGAATTAGCCTTCCACTGAACTTTTCTGCGGGCCGCTACTTCCGGGTACTCAGGGCCGGCTCAGATTTCGTTTATAATAAAAGAACTTATCAGGGAAACTTTAAAGACAGTTTTGATGCCCGTGGATTTAGTTATCTGAACAGCTACCTCAGTTATACCGCACAAGTGCAAAAGGCGGCCAAACAAATCTATCCGCGTTTTGCCCAAAGCCTGAATCTCTCTTACCGGAAGGCCATAACGCGTTACGATAATAATCAGTTCCTGGCTTCTTCGTACCTGTATTTTCCGGGTCTGCATTCAACACATAGTCTAGTTCTGCAGGGAGCATTCCAACAGCGGGATTCAACCAGGCTTTTGTTTGGTAATAACTTTCCGTATTCAAGAGGATATACGGCTGCGAATTTCCGCCGGATGGTCCGCACTGGCATCAACTATCATTTTCCTTTCTGGTATCCGGATCGGGGTTTCGGTAATATTATTTATTTTCTGCGGATCAGATCCAATGCTTTTTTTGATCACACAAAAGTGTTCAGTGAAAACCTGAATCAAAGCCGTGAATTCCGTTCCACCGGAATGGAGATTTATTTTGATACCAAATGGTGGAACCAGCAAAGTATAAGTTTTGGATTCCGGTACAGCCGATTGCTGGATGCCGATGTATTGAATCGAAGTTCCAATCAATGGGAACTAATCCTGCCGGTCAACCTGTTTTCCAATTAGAGAGGCAGAACCATAAAGCCTTAAAACACCGGATGGTTTAAACGAAATACCGGCTGCCTTTGCATTTTATAATAGCAAATCAGCCGGTATAAAAATCAGTTAGCCTAATTCAGTAATGCCAGGCTTTCTTCTATCACCCGGATCTTCGCTTCTGCATCCGATTTTTTACGTTGCTCCAGGGCTACCACTTCCGGTTTGGCATTATTGACAAAACGTTCATTGCTTAATTTTTTGTTCACCGAGTCCAAAAATCCGGTTAGATATTCTTTTTCTTTCAGCAATTGGTCTCTTTGGGTGGAACTGTCTACTTCGGAAGCGGTTTGGATAAAAAACTTGTCTTTGCCAACCACCACTGAAATGGTGTTGCCAAGAGTTTCATCTGTATAGGCCAGGTCGCTGGCATTTATCTGCCGTGATAGTATGGTCTGAAAGCTCTGATAAATTTCATTTTGATGCGAACTGATATACAACTTAACCGGATCCTTCGGCTTTAACCGGTTTTTGTTACGGGCATCCCTAAGCGCCGTTATCACTTCTTTCAGCAGGGTTCCCTGCTCCAGGATTTGCCGGTCAGGATGGCCGATTGCCGGATATTGTCGCACACAGAGATCATCTGTTTGTTCCGCCAGCAGGTGATAGATTTCTTCGGTAATAAAAGGCATAAAGGGATGGAGCAAATGCATCAGCTCGGAAAAGTATTCAACCGTCCTGGTATAATTACCGCGATCCATTTCTTCATTAAATCCAGGCTTGATCCATTCCAGGTACCAACTGCAGAAATCATCCCAGATCAGCGAGTAGATAGTTTTCAGCGCTTCACTTAACCGAAAATTTTTCAGTTGCTCATCTACCTGCAAGCGTGCTTCCTTTAAACGATTCTCAAACCATTGAACCGCAAACGAAGGTTCAGGGCTGGTGATTTCTTCCGGTATATTTCCGGCAAACCCGGATACATCTGCGTTCAGCAGAGCTTCATGATCGGTTAACACCTGATCCTGACCCGACACAGGTTCCGGATTTGAACCGGAGCTTAGCCTCCCTTCCCACATTTTGATCAGTTTCAGGGCATTCCAGATCTTGTTATTAAAGTTGCGGCCCTGTTCAGGTGAACTTTCATCAAAAAGCAGATCATTTCCCGCCGGCGCGGAAATCATAATTCCAAACCGAACCGCATCAGCTCCGTATTTGTCGATCAATTGCAGCAGATCGGGGGAATTGCCCAGGCTCTTGCTCATTTTTCGACCCTGCTTATCCCGAACCATACCGGTGAAGTACACATGATCGAATGGCCTTTCCTGTTTGTATTCCATTCCGGCCATAATCATTCGCGCAACCCAGAAAAAGATAATATCCTGGCCGGTTACAAGTACAGAGCCCGGATAGTAATAGTCGATCTCGGGGTTGTTCGGCCTGGTAATGCCTTTAAAAACTTCCATTGGCCATAACCAGGATGAGAACCAGGTATCGAGCACATCATCATCCTGTCGTAGCGATGATTTTCCGGCCAATACTTTTGCTTCCGCCTCGGTTTCTGCAACAAAACAATTTCCTTCTTCATCATACCAGGCGGGAATCCGTTGCCCCCACCATAACTGCCGGCTGATACACCAGTCTTTTACATTTTCAAGCCAGTATTTATAGGTATTTAAAAATCTTTCTTCCGGATGAATCTGAATTCTTCCTTCCATTACTTCTTTCAACGCATTGTCTGCCAGGGTCCGCATGGAAACGAACCATTGAGTGGAGATTCTGGGTTCAACAACGGCATTGCTGCGTTGGCTGAATCCAAGCCGGGTCGTATAATTTTCTTCTTTTAACAATAAGCCTTCGGTTTGCAGGGCTTCAACAACCTTTTTACGCGCTTCAAAGCGGTCGAGACCAACGAAGATTTCGGCGGCGCTGCTAAGGGTACCATCTTCGTTTAAGGTATCAATAACTTCCAGGTTGTACTTCAACCCGAGATTGTAATCGTTTATATCATGAGCCGGCGTTACTTTCAGTGCTCCGGTTCCAAATTCAGGATCCACATATTCGTCAAATATGATGGGCACTTCACGATTCACCAGTGGCACAATCGCAAATTTTCCGGCCAGGTGCCGGTAGCGCTCATCGTTTGGATTAACGCAGATTCCCGTATCACCCATAATAGTTTCCGGCCTTTGAGTGGCGATTGTTATATATTCTGATTTTTCACTGTTGGCTGAATCGGAAATCAGGTATTTTACATAGTAAAGTTTTCCATCAATTTCGCGGTATTCCACTTCCTCGTCGCTGAGTGCAGTTTTAGCGGCAGGATCCCAGTTAATCATTCTCGCCCCGCGGTAAATAAGTCCTTTTTTATACAGATCTGCAAACACTTTTATAACTGCACGGTAATAATCCGGATCCATGGTAAAGGTTACCCGGTTCCAGTCTACACTACAGCCAAGCTTTTCGATCTGGTGGTAGATAATCCCGCCATATTTTTCTTTCCATTCGAAGGCGTATTTCAGAAACTCTTCACGGGAAAGATCTGATTTCTGAATGCCTTTTTCTTTTTTGAGCATGTCCACCACACGGGCTTCGGTGGCAATAGAGGCGTGATCGCTGCCAGGAACCCAGCAGGCATTAAACCCACTCATCCGGGCTTTTCGCACAAGAATATCCTGAACGGTTTCATTCAGGGTATGACCCATGTGTAAAACCCCGGTAACGTTTGGAGGAGGTATAACAACGGTAAAGGGGGGACGATGATCAGGCTGGCTGGAAAAATAGTTTTTCTCTTTCCAGCGCTGATTCCATTTAAGTTCTACCTGTTCAGGCTCATAATTCTTACTGAGTTCCATATGCGTATTATTCCTCGCTAATTTTTTTTAGCAGTGCAAAAATAGGCATTGTTGCTCAGTAAGAAATTACTGCCTTTTGATTTAAAGATGGAAATTTTATGGCAATGTTTTTGCCACAGCCTGATTAGTTACCGGGATTAGAAACCGAACCAGTACAAGTAAGACAGCAGCATTATAAATGCCAGAAATCCGGCTGCCAACAAAATAACTTTCGCTGTTTCCCCGAAATGAAATGAGTAGTTGTTCTTTTTCATGCGTTACATTTTTTGTGTTAACAATGGTAACGGCCTTCAAAGGTATACGGCTTCAGGAATTCAGATAAGATCTCGGATGAGTACGCGTGGATGCGATATGGACAAAATTAACCAATTCGTCCAATTTTCAAAATTCAATTTACCCATTTGGCAGAAATCAGCTTTATTCTTATAAATTATTGATATTCATTAGTATGTATACTGATTTCGCTCATTTTTTTTCTCGTAAAAATCCCATCGTACCTGTACTTTTACAGCAATTCGTGTTTTTGTGCCTTTAAAACCGGAAATTTTTACTGCTTTTTACCGAAATGATTCGGGCTCAATGAGGGCCGAACACTAACTTTATGCCGTATGTATGCCATTGTTGATATAGAAACCACCGGAGGCTACGCGGCTAACAATGATATTACGGAGATCGCGATCATTATACACGATGGTATCAGGGTAACCGACCGTTTTGAAACGCTGATCCGGCCCCGGGCGCCTATCCCATATTATATCCAGGTTTTAACCGGTATAACGCATGAGATGGTAGCGGATGCGCCGGGCTTTGAAGAGGTGGCGCCGGTAATTTTTGATTATCTCCAGTCGCGCGTATTCATTGCTCATAATGTGAATTTTGATTACTCTTTTGTAAAGCACCATCTGTCGCTGGCAGGTTTTGAACTTTCCTGTCCGAAATTATGTACGGTCCGCCTGTCTAAAAAAGTATTTCCCGGATTGTTATCATACAGCCTCGGCAATATCTGCCGGCATTTTTCGATCGGAATCCAAAACCGGCATCGCGCCGGCGGAGATGCCGCTGCCACGGTCCTTTTGTTTGAACAGATTTTACTTAACAATGGCCAGGTTCATATCAGTGAAGCACTGAAGAAAAAATCGCGCGAACAATCTTTGCCACCCAATCTTTCCAAAGCGCAGATTGACGCCCTTCCATACTGCCCGGGCGTGTATTATTTTCACGACCAGAAAGGGAAGATCATCTACGTGGGGAAAGCGAAGAACATCAAATAC
>JAEZAY010000222.1 GCA_023427575.1 Bacteroidota bacterium
GGGCCGGGAGTACCCATGGTTAGCTGATTCACACCATTAACCAGCCATCCGGAGTTAAGAGAACCCATGGTTGAAAGAAAACGGTAGTTCCCAACATCGTGGTTTCCGATAGAACCCCAGGAAGCCCTTAATTTCAGGAAGGAAAGAACATTGCGTGAAAAATCCATAAAGTCTTCCTGCGTAAGTACGTATCCGGCCGACATGGAAGGGAAGAACGCATACTGATCGGAAGCAGGGAATCGGGAAGACCCATCATAACGGCCATTCAGTTCAAGCAGGAACTTGTCCTTATA
The DNA here is from genome assembly GCA_023427575.1 of Bacteroidota bacterium. GTDB lineage: Bacteria > Bacteroidota > Bacteroidia > Chitinophagales > Chitinophagaceae > Flavitalea. Next base: position 294 of record JAEZAY010000222.1, read on the forward strand.
ATCGTAATTGATTCTGGCGAAATAACCATTGGTAGCCCAATGACCCCTGTTACCACGAGCGAACTGATCGCCGGTGGCGAGACCCAGTTCACCCAGGTTTGGATCCATGATCGTTCTTCTTTCTGAAACCTGCGACCAGTTCCGGTATAAATCCATATCACCGCCGGCAATTAACTGGAAGTTATGCTCGCCGATTGATTTTTTATAGGTACCGAATGCCCTTACAGTATTCATATTGTTCCAGTAGGAATTGTAAAGGATCCGGTCGTAAGCGGCACTCTGGTAGTTATCGCGATACGTAAGCGCACCGCCCCAGAAATCGATGCCGGCAGTTCCGCCACCTATTGAATGAAGGTGATTATTATTCGCTGCATACGTATAGTCAAAGTCGAATGTTAAACCTTTTGCCGGTTTAATCTGACCACCTACCTGAACTCTCATCATGGTTCCTTTGTCTTCGTCCATCTTAGCCTGCTGCGTTTCAGTCAGCGCGCTTCTGAATGGCTTGCCTTCATAGGTTCCATAAGGATAGATGGATGGCCAGCGGGTAAGATATGCCCAGGGGCCAAGAGAAGCACCGCTGAACATAAATGGCTGCGTAGTGGTTGACTGAGCCATATTCACTTTACTTCTGAAATCAAACCAGCTGTTCACTGAAGAGTTAACAGAAAGGTTCAGGTTATATCTTTTAAACATATACGGGTTTACTTTTAAAACCCCGCCCTGGTTTAAATAACCTACTCCCAGGTGGTATGTGGTTTTATCGCCGCCGCCGCTTACCGAAAGATCATGCTTTTGCTGGAAGGCGTATTCCTTCATATACATTGCCATGGGATCCCAGGGACGATAGAAGAACAGTTTGCCATCGCGGATTTCCATATCGCGTCCAAGCACCATTTCATCGCCCAGATCCTGGCCGCCATAGGTTGCCTGCCATTCGCGGATCTTCTGGATGCCGATATCATCGAAATACATTCCCAGTACGCCAAATTGCGTGATGTTCGGATCGTTTGCACTGCGGCGCATAGCTGCTAATACGGTTTCCGCTCCTTTGGCCGCTTCGGCTGGCTTTGGAACAACTGTTGGCTTATTCCATGAAAAGTTGTTCGAATAGGAAATTTTTGCCGGGGTATTTTTCTTGCCCGATTTGGACGTGATCAGGATTACACCCCATGTAGCGCGGGTTCCGTAAATGGAAGTGGAAGCCGCATCTTTTAGCACAGAAATAGATTCCACATCGGCGGGATTAACCATTTGCAGATTGGGGATCTCTACGTTGTCTAAAAGGATCAGAGGCTGCGCGCCGGAACCATTCAGAGATCCTGATAATCCCCGAAGGCGGATCGCTGCATTGGTACCAGGCTGACCAAGTGGAGAGGTAATGGTAAGTCCGGGCGTAGTTCCCTGCAATCCACGCGCAACATCTGTAATTGGACGGGAGTTCAGGGCGTTGTCTACATCTACTGTAGAAACGGCGCCGGTCAGGTTTGCTTTCCGCTGGGTGCCATAACCCACCACCACCACCTGGTCGAGGGCCATGTCGGTAGATTCCAGCTCGATCTTGTAGATAAGCGCATCCGTTACATTTACGATTTGCATGGTATAACCAACAGAAGATACCTGGAACGTTTTTGCTGATTGAAGATCAAACAAAAAATTTCCGGACTCATCCGTGGTTGCTCCGCGCTGGCTGTTGCCAGTAGTAATACTGGCCCCTGGTACCGGTAGCTGGGTTGCCTTGTCTACAACCACTCCCGAGATCCTTTGTGCTATCGCAAAGGAGCTCAGTAAGCCGAATACCATGAGCATTACAATTGATTTGTAGGTTCTCATAATTAGTAGTTAAGAATTTATGTCAGTTTTTATAAGCCAGAATTTTGCCTTCCACCAGGCTGATCCAGATCCTTCCTTTTTTATCCGCTACAATCCGGTTAATGGATGAATTTCCCGATTTATGTTTCCATAATACCTGTTTCGAATCCGCATCTATGGCAACCAGAATTCCATTTTTGGTTCCCGCGTATACAACTCCGTTAGATTCCAGGATAGGGCATGGATTATGCTCATATCCAAAAGCGGCATCCGTTTCCCACAGTAAATTAAAGTGATCTGATTCAGTTGATACGGCTATGATCTTATCATTCATGATCTTTGCGTAAATGGTTTTTCCGTCTGCAGATATTCCCATCGACTCCCTCACAGTTCGGCTGTTATTTCTCCAGATGGTTTGCCCTGAATTCAAATCAATGGCCGTCATATAACGATCGGGTGCAACGATAAAAACTTTTCCGTTAGCAACAGCAGGAACAACATTGCCGGGTGAATATAATTTCTGCGGGCTGCCATTGTTCCATTTCCATTTAAGATCGCCGGTATTTTTATCCAGACAATAAAGATGTCGGTCCCAGGCGCCAAATACAACTTCACCGTCTGTTATTACAGGCTTCCCCTGCATCTGTCCGCTCATGGAATTGTTCTTCCATACAATGGTTCCCGTTCTGGTGTCAATTTTATAAAATGACTCGCTTCCACCGCCCAGGTACAGCATATCATCTTCGATGATGCCATCGGCAATAAATACCTCGCCGGTATGCAGTTTCCATTTTTCCTTTCCGTTATTTTTATTCAACGCCGAAATATACCCATCGATCGTACCGGTGATAATCAGATTCCGGGTGGCCAGGGGAGTTCCGTATATCGATCCGGCATATTGTTTTTGCCAGACAAGCTTATTCTTTTTTGTGTTGAACGATCGAGGCTGCCCCCGGGAATTCGCATACACCAGGCGGTTAGACCCATCCGGAATTACCCCCGTAAAAATGGCTGAGCTATCCTGAAGTCTGAAGAAAAGTTTTTGGTCTATTACAGATGAATAGGGATCATTCACGGAATAATCCGGTAGGGCACCGGGTTTGGCGGCTGAATCCAGTTCGGGGCTATTCAGATCAATGGAAACAAAATGAACCAGGCTGTCCTGGCCCAGTTTCTTTTCGGATACGATAGCGGAATCATTGCGGATCACCAGAACATTATATCCCGGAACATCATAACCTTTTGGTTATGTTGAGCGACCCATTATGCCTTGTATACGATCGAAATTGTGATAGGAAAGCCGGTGACCATGGCCGCATAAAGCCAGTTTTGTATTGTTGTTTTTCAATACTTCGGTAATA
>JAEZAY010000229.1 GCA_023427575.1 Bacteroidota bacterium
GAGATCAGTGAGATGAATCTCGACAAGCTGATGGTTTGGTTTACCGGAATCGAATCTAGGCTTTCGGCCAAGCAGAATATCATTGCCAAGGACGTGCTGAAAGAGATTCGGGAAAGACTCGGATTTCTGCTGGACGTGGGACTGAACTATCTAACACTGAACCGCTCGGCGCGAACGCTGAGTGGTGGCGAATCGCAGCGGATCCGGCTGGCTACCCAGATCGGTTCGCAATTGCAGGGGATCACTTATATTCTGGATGAACCCAGTATCGGTTTGCATCAGCGCGATAACCATCGCCTGATTACCGCATTAAAAAATCTGCGTGATATTGGCAACAGTGTTCTTGTGGTAGAGCATGACCGTGATATCATGATGGCTGCTGATCATTTGGTGGATATCGGTCCGGGTGCCGGAAAACATGGCGGCCGGATCGTAGCCCATGGAGATCCGAAAACTATTTATGAATCTGATTCTGAAACCTCGCGGTTTTTATTTGGTGAGAAGCAGATAGCAGTTCCTACAGAAAGAAGAAAAGGCAATGGCAAATTCATTGAACTGAAAGGAGCGAATGGAAATAACCTGCGCAAGGTGGATGTGAAAATCCCACTGGGTAAACTGGTTCTTGTAACCGGGGTGAGCGGAAGCGGTAAATCAACCCTGATTAATGAAACACTGTATCCGATCCTGAGTACACACGCCTATAATTCACGTACCAGTCCGCTGGAATATAAAAGCGTAAAAGGACTTGAACATATAGATAAGGTAATTGAAATAGATCAGTTGCCGATCGGTCGTACTCCAAGAAGCAATCCGGCCACCTATTGCGGATTTTTTACAGATATCAGAACCCTGTTTGCCATGGTTCCGGAATCGAAGATCCGGGGTTATACGGCGGGCCGTTTTTCCTTCAATGTAAAAAGTGGCCGCTGCGAAGTTTGTGAAGGCGGGGGAATGCGGGTGATTGAAATGAATTTTCTGCCCGACGTGTACGTGCATTGCGAAAAATGCAATGGAAAGAGATACAACCGTGAAACGCTCGAGATCCGGTACAAGGGAAAATCCATCAGTGATGTGCTGGATATGACAGTAGATGAAGCGGTGGATTTTTTTAACGCCGTTCCATATATCTACCGTAAAATTAAAGTGCTGCAGGAAGTGGGCCTGGGCTACATTACATTGGGCCAGTCGGCGGTAACCCTCAGCGGCGGCGAAGCACAGCGGGTTAAACTAAGTACCGAACTGGGGAAAAAAGATACCGGCAAAACCTTTTATATTCTGGATGAACCAACCACCGGGCTGCATTTTCAGGATATTCAGCACCTGCTGAATGTACTGAATAAACTGGTTGACCGTGGTAATACGGTATTGGTTATCGAACATAATCTCGACGTGATTAAAGTGGCTGATCATATCATCGACCTCGGACCTGAAGGAGGTGATGGAGGCGGGTTGGTTTTGTTCCAGGGCCTGCCGGAAGATCTGGTGAAAATGAAGGAAAGTCATACCGGAAAATTTCTAAAAGAAGAACTGAAATAAAAATGGAACGTATTATCATTGACATGGACGAGGTGATCGCTGATCCGATGGGAGACATGATCGACTGGTATTCGCAACAATATGAACATGCGATCGACCGGCAGAAAATGCTGGGCGGTTCATGGGTGAAAGGTTTTCCCGAAGAACATCATCAGCTTGTAATGGACAGGCTGCTGTCGCCGGGTTTTTTCCGCCATCTGCCGGTGATGAAAGACAGCGTGGAAGTGATTGGCGAGCTGAATAAAAAATACGAAGTGTTTATTGTTTCCGCGGCCATGGAATTCCCCAATTCCCTGAAAGATAAACTGGAATGGCTGCTTGAGCATTTCCCCTACCTGAGCTGGAAACAGGTAGTGCTATGCGGGGATAAAAAACTTATTCACGGCGATTACATGATTGATGATCATGTAAAAAACCTGAAAGATTTTGTCGGGAAAAAGTACCTGTTCACATCAGCGCATAACCTGGACATTACGGAATACGACCGGTTAAACGACTGGAAAGAAGTGGCGGAGGTATTCCTTTGATCTGATTATGAATAAAAACAAATGGCCGGCAAAATCTCGCCAGCCATTACTTGAATGATGAACACAAAGTTCTTTCTTTAGCCCAATAAGCGCATGCAGGGAGTGATCAAAAAAATCGTTTTATAAATCAGGGTACGATATATAGGGAACGGATCAGGTTTTGACTCAACCGGATATTGGATTTTAATGATTTCCCTGCTGCTTACTGGTTCAATTAAAGAAAAGCAAAAACATAAAGGACCGTTTTCAGAATTTAAGAATTTTGTTCAAAGCGGTCGCCGGGTTTATCTGGTAAAAGGAGTTTTATATATTTTATTTTGAGTTTCAATTCCGGATTTTCGAAATCCCTGCCGATGTAAACATGTCCGATCTAACGGAAACCATTACCCGACCGGATTCAAGGCGCTCATCCTCCGTGAACACCTCAAAAAGATAGGTGCCCGCGGGAATTTTACTGATCAGAGTTACCTGATTATCCTTAACACTGGCCTGGCGGATCAAATTTCCTTCCATATCAAACAGAAACAGCTCATAGTATCCTTTGATTTTTCCATTTGCGGAAAAGAACAGCACTTTCTGGTTAGCATCCGGGTATAAACGAATCCGGTGTTTCCGATTGGTTTTTTGTTTTTCCACCACGATCGAATCTGAAAATTCAACCGGGTTATCCGGGATGCAAAAGTTCAGCGTTTTTGTTTTTCCTGTTACCGGATACTGTGCGCATAGCAGGCATGTGGTAACAGAAGCTGCAAGCAGTTTCCTTTTTACATTCATAGGGTTCGTTAACGGGTGATTTCAGAGTAAAGCCTTCTTTAGAATCTGATCGGGCAACGGGTGGAATTACCATAACGGTTTCCGCCACCTCCTAAAATGAATCCAAGCTTTATGCCGGCGGAATAATAAGAGTCATTGTTTTCCGGGGTTCCTCTTTTATCGCCGGGCTGATACACTCTTGTAAGCGGGCTGCCGGTTTTGTTCGACATTCTGGCGGCAAGCTGTGCCTGTGCCTGCGGCATATAGTTTTGAAAAAGCGCCGGATCAACATATCTGGTGCTTACATCATCTATGTAATCGGTAAATGTTACGCGGTGAATAACTTCGAAACTCAAATTGACTGTTTCATTGATAAAATATTTGATGCCCACGCCAAGCGGTACATTCACCTGCGTAAGCTTATATTCTTTTCTGTCGGGGTATTCAGTAAATCCCTGGCCTTCGGTACGAAG
>JAEZAY010000259.1 GCA_023427575.1 Bacteroidota bacterium
CTTAACCTATGTTTAAAAAAATTCTTAAATGGACCGGCATTATCGTGCTTTCCGTATTGCTGATGCTGGTGATTGTAGTTAGTCTGCGCCAGGACCTGGACTTCGAAGCCCCCTATCCGTCAGTAAGCAGCTCCACCGATTCCGCAATGCTGGAAAGAGGAAGATATCTTGTGTATGGCCCGGCGCACTGCGCCGATTGCCATTCGGATCCTTCAAAAAGAGATTCCATTAATAAAGGGTTCGAGGTTGTTCTCGCCGGAGGCAATAAATTCGAACTTCCTTTTGGCACCATTTATACCAAAAACATTACTCCCGATATGGAGACAGGAATCGGCGAATGGACCGATCAGGAAATTGCGCGAACGCTCCGCTATGGCGTTAACCGGAGAGGGAAGGCTGTGGTGGATTTTATGCCTTTTCACAATACCAGTGATGAAGATCTCAGCGCGATTATCTCGTTCTTAAAATCGCAGCAGCCGGTAAAAAACAAGATCCCCGAACACGAGTTTAATGCAATAGGTAAAATCCTGAAAGCATTTATCATAAAACCGGTTGGTCCGAATGGCGATGTGCCTGTTTCGGTACCTGCCGACTCCACCGCGGGTTATGGATATTATATGGCGAATAATATTGCCAATTGCAGTGGTTGTCATACGCCCCGCAGTATGATGACGGGAGCGCCGATTGGCCGGGAGTTTTCCGGCGGAAACAATATCGATGGATTTTTAGTACCCGATATTTCTTCCGCCAGCGGTTCCAGGATCAACAACTGGTCGCAGGAACAATTTATTCAACGATTCCGCAAGGGAAGACTGATTGAAAAAAGCCCGATGCCCTGGGGTTCGTTCAGCCGGATGAGTGATACGGAATTGAAAGCCATCTACAAATACCTGAACTCACTGGAAACAACCAAACCATCAAACGAAAACCTGGCCCGCCAGTAAAGGGGTTTATAGTTGGATGACCGATATCGTGAAGTGATCAGATTATCGTCAGTAGCTTAATCTTCCTTCCGTTCGGGTCCGGTAAAGATCTTCTTGACATACTCTCCTGCCCGGTTAAAAATCTCGAGATTCTCCTGCGGATTCAGCAGGGAAGCTTCCATGCTTTGCAATTCATGATCGATGCCCTGGTCGAGCTGGGCGGGATAAAGAATTATGAAGCTGGTTTGTTTGAAATATTTCTGCAGGTATACCGGAAGCCTGTCCATTGCAGACACATAGGAAATATAACCCTTGCGGGAAGACACAATAATAAACAGATCATCCGGTTTTATTTCGCGGGAAAAGATCAAAAATTCATCCCATTGACTAAATTCCACATATTGGATTTCTTTCGGCGAGTCTCTGTTTTCATTCAGTTCACGCATTCTCGCTTCGGTTTCCGGGCGGGCGAACATCATAACAGGCATCGCCGTTTCTCTGGAAAGAGTCAGAACCCGATCGAACCAATGATGGAAGCCGGGTTCGTATTCCGCATTCGGTGGAACCGCTACCACAATACGTTTTAACGTGTTCAGCGGTTGCGCTGATTTATAAACAAAAATGGTTTCGGGAGTTCTTTTCAGGATCCGTTCTGCGATGGGTCCAAAAAACTGCCCGCCTTCCCGATTCCGGTGATGTAAACCAATCACTACATCGGTGATATTATGTTCTTTAATTGTATAGATAATACCGTTACTGATATTCACATCAAATCGGGTAAGCGGAACAATGATATTGTCGGTAGCAGCAGCATGTTTAATAACCTTATCCATCATTTTTTTACCTGAAACCTGATCAGCCGATAACGGATTTTGCTCATCTACCACATGCAGCGCATAAAGCGGAATCTTTTGATTTCCCGGTTTTAGCATCAGCGCGAAATCAACCAGGTCGGTTACGGTATCGGGATAAGCGACGGAGATAAGGATTTTTTTGGTACTGTCGTCTTCATTTTCCGGCAATGCGTTTTTCTCCAGCAGAGCCAGCTTACGTGCCGATCTTTCCACCACTATTGAACTGATGGTACAGCTAACCAGAATCAGTAGAATGGTCCCATTTAATACATCTTCATTCAAAAGGCGAATCGGATCACCTGTAGGAGTTTCACCTACAATGATATTATAACCAACCAATACCACCGCCAGGGTTGCAGCCGCATGTGAATTGCTCAGTCCGAAAATAACTTTCCGTTCTATGGCCGACATCCGGAAAGATTTTTGCGTGATCCAGGCGGCAATGAATTTTGTCAATACCGCTGCGCCAATCATTACACCGGCCACTTTCAGAGCTCCAAATCCATTAAACAGCACTTTAACATCCACCAGCATTCCTACTCCTATCAGGAAAAAAGGAATAAATAAAGCGTTGCCTACAAAGTCGATCCGGTTCATTAATGGCGATGAATGCGGGATCAGGCTGTTCAGCGCAAGGCCAGCCAGAAAAGCGCCGATGATCGCTTCCACACCAGCAGCCTCCGCCAGAAAGGAAGCCAAAAATACGAGCGCCAGTACAAATATGTATTGTGAAACGCTGTCATCATATTTTTTAAAGAACCATCGGGTTACAATAGGAAACAATATAACTACAATGGCTACGAAAATAATGGTTGAAATGGAAAGCTGCAGCCAGAAAGAAGGACCAATATCGCCCTTTGCCATACCCGCCACTACGGCCAATACCAATAAGGCCAGTGTATCCGTTATGATGGTACCACCTACCGTTAATGTTACCGAACGGCTTGAAACCAGTCCATACCTGCTCACGATCGGATAAGCCACCAGGGTATGGGTGGAAAACATGCTTGCCATTAGAATGGAGGACATGAAAGAAAACTGAAGTATATAATATCCGGCAAGAGTTCCGACTGATAATGGAATCAGAAAAGTGCAAAGACCGAACACAATTATTTTACCCTTGTTCTTTTTTACTTCTACGAGATCTATTTCGAGTCCCGCCAGGAACATAATGTAAAGCAGGCCCACTGTTCCCAACAACACAATGCTGCTATCGCGAAGCAAAATATTAAACCCATAAGGACCCAGTACCACTCCTGCCAAAATCAACCCGATAATATGGGGAATCTTGATTTTATTCAGCAGCAGGGGCGCAAACAGTATTATAAATAATACCAGTGAAAATATTACTACCGGATTCTTTAATGGCAAAGAAAAGTCCAGATTCAAAAAGATCATAAATCAGCAATTGATAAAAAAATATTAAACCGGATTAATCTGGTAACAAAACAACCTGAGCGAACCTGGCGGACTATTGTATCCTCCTATGCTATTTCTGATAATTTCTGATTGATGATGCATCTGGTTCATTTTAAGTAATAAAGTAATCGCCAACCCGTCCGTTTAGTTTTTCTTCAGGTCGAGTCTGTACGTTATGCGGCAATCTCCCTCGCGAATGATCTCGCGTCTGCCTTGCATTTCATTGGCTTTGACTTCCTGGATCCGGACGATCATCCGCGTCATTATTTTCGTAGTATCTTCCTGTTGGGCTGTGAGCTGAAGCATATCGCCATAATACCTGCCGGTATAAACCCGCACCAGCTGATTTCCGGCTCTTGCCCGGGCTACAATTGCATTGTCCTGGTAACCAATTTCCCAATGTTCGGTTTTTGTATCGCCTACGGCCGATCCGCTGCAGGTGGTTTCCGTACAGGTCATTCGGACGGTCCAGCTTCCCACAATTGCCTCATTGTAAAAAAAAGCGGAATCTATCTGGAGGGAATCAACAGTTGTTGTGTCGACCGCCGACTCCCTTTTCACCAATTCCTGCTCTCTTAACTCCAGCGTTTTTTCTTTCAATAATAGTTGCTGCTCCTTCTGGTTCACCTCCTGCATCTTTTTTTCCAGCTCAATCTCGCGCTGGCGAACGCCGCATGAAGAGAAAAACACAAGACACCATACAGTGAAATAGATCCCTGGTCTCATACGAACTTTTGTTTTTTACGTGTTCAAGATACATACTTTAGCGATTATAGAAAGGCTGTTGGAGGCGAGGAGAGCCGAATTGATTCGGGAGTCGGGAGTCTGAGTCGATCAACACATAATGCTGGCGAGCTTTGCATCTTGCTCCTTTCTGTGTGGGAAACTTCTTTTAGGTTCAGAATTCGGAGTGCGGAATCGAATCAAGTCTGGAGACTCAATCACTCTTCCCCGGGTTTCAGAAGAAATCCGTTCAAAATATTGAAACGGACGGTGGTGATAATGTGCCAATGTGCGAATGTGCGAATTTGCCAATGTGGAAATGTGATAATTTGATAATGTGATAATC
>JAEZAY010000327.1 GCA_023427575.1 Bacteroidota bacterium
CCAGAACGCTGAGCCGGATCTTATCGCTTAAAGCCAGGATTTCTTCACCGCTGGCATTGCCATAATTTACCAGTACCAATGCCTGCCTTGGATGGCAACCGGCATCCCCTTCACGATATCCCTTCCATCCGCATTGTTCAATTAACCATCCGGCGGCCAGTTTAATTTTATCTTCAGCGGCCGGGTATCCGATGATCGCCGGATTTGTTTTTTTGAGTTCCAGAAACTGCCTTAATGGTATTGTTGGATTTTTAAAAAAACTTCCCGCGTTGCCGGTTTCACGGGGATCTGGAAGTTTTGAGCGCCGGATATTCATAACGGCATTTGCCACTGCCCTGATATCTACCGTTTCCACATTCATATTTTCAAGCTCGGCGCTGATGGCTCCATAACGGGTATTAATAACCGGTATTTTTTTTAACCGGAAACTGACATTGAGAATAACGAACTGATCTTTATATTTCCCTTTAAAAACGCTCTCGCGATACCCGAACTCACAGTCTTCCAGGTTAAAAACCCTTATTTCTTCATCCCCGATATGATAGGCTTCCAGTTGATGGAACACATCCCTGATTTCCACTCCATAAGCGCCAATATTTTGCATGGGCGAAGCGCCGGCATTCCCGGGAATCAGCGCAAGGTTCTCAACTCCGCCCAGGTTTTGGTCAACACAATAAAGCACGAATTCGTGCCAGTTCTCTCCTGCCCCAACCCGCAGATACACATGTTCTTCATCTTCGGAGATCTGCTCAATTCCGCTGATCTCATTTTTTAAAACCAGGCCATCGTAGTTGGCGGTGAACAGCAGGTTGGTGCCCCCACCGAGGATCAACGTCTTTTCATCGGGATATTCGCGGAGCAGATTTTTCAGTTCCGGGGCTGAACAAAATGAGGAAAAATACTTCGCATATACATCCATTCCAAAACTGTTCAGTTGCCGGAGCGAATAACCTGTTTTTATATTCATAGCTGCTGAGCTTGCTGATAAATTGTATAGATCCGGATTAATAATCGGCATAGCCGTTATTAAAGATGTAATTTAGAGTATGTTCATCAAATCATTTATATGAGTGGAAACAGAGCTTTGTTATTGGGAGCAACGGGTTTAACAGGAGCCAGTTTACTGAAGCAACTGGAGGCGGATCCGGAGATTTCAGAGATCATTGTACCGGCTCGGAAAACATTTCGGGCATCCAGTTCAAAAACCATTGTCCGCGAGGTTAATTTCTCAGATCCCGATTCATTGAAAAGCGCGATTGGTGAAGGTGATTATATCTTTTCCTGTATAGGTACCACCATGAAAAAAGTTAAAGGTGATAAAAAAGAATACCGGAAAGTGGATTATGAGATTCCGATTCAGACCGCCCGGTATGGGTTGGAAAAAGGCTATCGAAAATTTATGCTCGTATCCGCCGTGGGCGCTGATAGCCGCTCCGGAACCTTCTACCTTAAACTGAAAGGCGAGGTGGAAGATGATCTTAAAAAACTTCCTTTTCCGGCCATACATATTTTTCAACCATCAATTTTGTATGGAGACCGGAACGAAACGCGGTTAGGCGAAGATCTTGGCAAATTGGTTATCAAAGCAGTGCAAACGCTACTGCCGGAGAAATGGTCGCGTTTTAAAGGCATTCATACCGATGAACTGGCAAAAGCCATGCTGGCGGCAGCCCACCGGCAGGAATATGGAACTTTTGTGTACACCTACAACTCTATTCAGGAACTTATAAACAGGTAAAGACCTTGTTGTAAAAGAAAAAAAAGATTTCAAATCAGATCACATCCACATCCGGCAAAATGACAACCGACCGGAATTTTCGTTCATTATGAAGAACGGCAATTGTTTCAAGAATGGCTTTTTTGCATCTGTTCAGAATCACGCCATCCTTTGGGATTTTGAAAAGGATTTCCATCAGGTATTGGTTACGGATCCTGTTTATCATAGGTTCAGCGGGCCCGATCATGTATTGCCCGAACTCATTTTTCAGTTTTTCCGCGAAAAGAAAAGCAGCTTCCTGTGTAGTGGGCTGCAGCTTATGCTTAAACGTTAGTTTTATCAATCTGGAAAAAGGAGGATAGAAAAACCGTTTCCTGCCGTCTATTTCAAATTCATAAAAAGATTTAAAATCATGGCGTTTTACAAAATCCAGAACAGGATGCAACGGATTTGAAACCTGTACCATTACTTTTCCCTTGCCGCTTTTACGGCCGGCACGGCCACTCACCTGCTCCATCAACTGAAAGGCCCGTTCATTCACCCTGAAATCAGCAAAATTGAGGAGGCTGTCGGCATCCAGAATCCCTACCAATTCCACATGTTCAAAATCAAGGCCCTTTACCACCATCTGGGTTCCTACCAGAAGATCAATTTTTTGTTGTTCGAAAAGCTGGATCAGGTTATCGTGAGCCTGTTTTCCCCGAACACTGTCAATATCCATCCGTGCTATTCGCATTTCGGGAAATAGCTCCGCCAGCTGTTCTTCAATTTTTTCCGTACCAAAATTTTTCTGTAAAAATTTATCAGAACCGCAGGCCAGACAGGTATGAATGGTTGAATACACTGTACCACAATAATGACAATGCAATTTGTGGGTATTTTTATGAAAAGTGAGCGACACATCACAGTATCGGCATCGCGGGATCCAGCCACAGGTAGCACAGATCTGGTACGGAGAATAGCCCCGCCGGTTCTGAAAAAGAATCACCTGCTTTTTAGATTCCACAACCTGCCGGATGGCATTTTGCATCGGTTCCGTAATCATAACTTTTTCGCGGCTGAATCTGCCCAATGCCCGGGTATCGATCAATTCGATCTCAGGCAGGTTAATCATTCCAAAGCGCTCGTTCAATTCTACCAACCCATATTTTCCGGTGACCGTATTAAAATAGGTCTCTATAGATGGAGTGGCAGTACCCATTACCACTTTGGCATCAAACAGCGAAGCATAAAATACGGCTGCATCGCGGGCATTGTAGCGGGGCGCCGGATCATGTTGTTTGAATGAACCGTCCTGCTCTTCATCAATGATGATCATTCCCAGGTCCGAAAAAGGAAGAAACAGCGCCGAGCGGGCACCCAATACTATTTTCAGTTCACCGGTTTTGATCTTATTCCAGATCTCCACCCTTTCATTCTGATTAAATTTGCTGTGATAGATTCCAATATAACCGCCGAAATGTTTTTGCAGGCGGCGAATGATCTGAGAAGTCAGAGCGATTTCGGGAAGCAGGTACAAAACCTGGCGGCCGGTTCGGATGGCCCATTCCATCAGCTTAACGTAAACAAGGGTTTTCCCGCTTGAGGTTACTCCATGGAGTAAACAAACCGAATGTTCATCCAGTTCTTTCCGAATTTTTGCCAGGGCTTCTTCCTGGGATCCGCTTAACGTAAAATCGATCTTAACATCTTTTGGCAGGTAGTACAGGCGGTCAACATTTCTTTTCTCAACCCATAAAATATTTTTATCTACCAGCCCTTTCAATTGCGCATCGGAAGCACCGCTTTTTTTAAGCAATTCCGGTTTAGTTACCTCGCCGCTTGTTTTCATTAAGTGGAGATAGGATAACAATAATTCCATTTGTTTTGGGGCCCGCTGCCAGCTATTCAACAGCTCCGACAGGTTATTTTCATTGTCATAAGCCGGATTCAGCAACACAAATGTTTCCTTCTTATGGGTAAAGGTTTCCTTTAAAGCCTCCCATACAAAACAAACCCGCCGGTCTATCAGCCTTTTTATAACCGGATATACATGCGATGAATCCAGCAATTGCTGGATTTCGGTGATCCGTAATTCTTTCTTTATTAACAATGCCTCGGCCACAACATACTCCTCAGCATCAAGAGCGCTGAAATCTTCCCCAAATTCTTCATTAAACACCATCACCGATTCGCTGCTGAGCTTGAAATGCGCTGGCAGAGCGGCGGCCATCACCTCCCCTTCACTGCACATATAGTAGGCTGCAATCCATTGCCAGAGCTGGAGTTGCTGTGCAAATACGATGGGTTCGGCATCCAGCAGGTTTAAAATTTCCTTGGGCTCAAACTCAAGCGGTTTTTCGGAGTGCAGCCGCTTGACCACGCCTGCATATTTTTTGTTTTTTCCAAGCACAACCTCCACGCGGCATCCTTCCTTCACCTTTCCCAGCAGGTTTGTTGGAACAGACCATGTATAGTTTTTGGGTAATGCCAGTGGGATGATTACCTCCGCGAATAAAGGCTGGCTGCTTTCAAACATAGTGAAGCTGCAAGATAAACACTTGTATGAAAAGGGTAATGAGAATAAAACGAAACGGGACCGGTCGAATCCGCAATATGCCGGTGAAAAACCTCATTAGCGACCAAAAATCAGGAATGGGCAATTCGCAGGATCACGTTTCCGGTTTTTTGTTCCGTTTCAACATACTCATAGGCCGCCACAATTTGATCTAACGGGTATCGCCGGTCGATGACCGGCTTAAACTCACCGCTCTGCACCAGCCCGCTAAAAAACTGCAGCATATTCTTATCGATGGTCGGGATGGGAAAAAGCACTTTCTTTTTTCCGGCAACCGGTGTGTACAAAGCAAGAAAAAGATTAGCGCCGTTTTTTCCCAGTTCAGTGGAAATATAAACACCTTTCTCTGTGAGCAGTGGTTTTGATTTTTTAAAAGAAATTTTTCCCACGGCATCAAAAATAAAATCATACCTGTTTTCAGTATCAGTGAAATCCTGACTCTGATAGTCGATCACGGTTTCTGCGCCCAGGGAATGGAGAAGCTCCAGGTTTTTATGGTTGCCGACAGCTGTTACCGATCGCCGAAATGTTTCAGTAACTGCACCGCGGCAGAGCCGATGGCGCCCGTAGCGCCATAAACCAGCGCCTTCTTTCCGGCCTGGATTTTTGAAGCCCTGATATTACATAATGCATAATGCGCTCCTTCGGTAAGGGCGGCCGCGGTTTCAAAGTCGAGGTTGGAGGGCATTGTAACCACGGCCTTATTTTCCGCAATTACCAAATACTCTGCATGACCGCCAAAACTATAATCATTGTAACCGAATACTCTGTCACCGATCCGGAACTGCGTTACTTCTGTTCCAAGCTCTTCTACTACCCCTGCAAACTCGCAGCCCAGGGTCTTGAATTTGGGCCTGAATAAACCGCTAAAAAAACGGGAAACAAAATACCGGGCGCTCCGAAACCCACAATCAGTCCGGTTTACAGTAGAAGCGTACACCTTAACAAGCAATTCTTTTTTTTGGGGAACCGGCCTGGGAATCTCCTTCACCTGAACGAGATTCGGAGGTCCGTATCGGGTATGTATAGCAGCTTTCATTCAGAATATTTTTACTTTACTTGTTATCGGTAACAGCAGCTTCATTCTTTCAAGAATTACATTCTTTAGCCTTTGAAATAGCCAGCCCGATTTTGACAAAATTTACTGAACGGAATCCGCTTTTGGTTCTTTTCTTTTATAACGTACTTGCAC
>JAEZAY010000432.1 GCA_023427575.1 Bacteroidota bacterium
ATGCCAGCTTTATCCTGGGCGGAATCTTCTGGTTATGGTCCATCATTTCGGTCATCAGCGCCAGCCATCTTAAAAAATATCAGCGTAATTTTTGGCTAATCGGCGTCATTGCCATTCCATTCTTTGGCGGGATGATTTACACCATTTTACACTCAAGAAGGAATCAAATCGCTGGGTGACAATCATTTAGACTTGCCGTGCTAAAGCAATTCGGACCAGGTCCGGAAATCTTTTCGGGTTTATTTAGGGATCTTGGAAATTCAAATTATCTTGCACTGCTTTACCTGAATTTCTGAAACCCACAAAAATGACCCCATGAGAACTGGATTATTCTCTCTAATGGCTATTGCCATCCTGGCCTTCGGCTGCAAAAAAGATCAGACACTTAATGAAAATCAAAAAAAAGCGGAAGAGTTCCGAACTCTGGTCGCCGGAAAATCTTTTCGGGCAACTTCCTTTAGATCGGATAAGCCCATCGACTACATTACGAACGACTCGGAAGTGAAGGCTGAAACGGACCTTTGGTCTTACGTAAAGCCCCATATCGTAGACGATTCGAACATTTTTACCGCACCATCCACTTTGAAGATCGCTCAGAATGCGTTAAAGGTTTCTGGCAACGACTCAACTGTTTTGAACCGGTCTTATGCTATCAGCGCGGATAAAAAAAGTGTAATTGTCGACTTCGTTGATTACGAATATAAGCCTTTGCGCTACCGTTTGCAGGATTTTAGTGAAACCCAGTTTACTCTTTATATAGAGTGGAACGGGGCAATTTTATCTTCCCGGTTTACGCGGGTGCAGGACTAATTTATTTTAATAAACGAACCGCAGGAAACCGGCTTGTTAATTATGGCCGGATGCCTGCGGTTTTTTTAATCCGCTCAGGAAGCTTTTTTCTTCTTTGTTTCCAGGCTTGCTTTAAGCTGCGCCATTAGATCTTCCGATTTGGAATGAACAACCCGCATTTTCGGAACCGCCACTTTTTTGCCCTTCGCTTTTGCCTTGATCATCTTCATCAGTTCGTCTGAATACGTGTCCTTGTATTTCGAAATATCAAATTTGCCGCTGAGCTGATCGATCAGGCTGATTGCCATCTTTAATTCTGCCGCCTTGCTTTCGGTATCGGGAATATTCAGTTCTTCCGGATTGCGGATCTCTTCTTCGAAACGAATCTTTTGCAAAATGAGCAGATTGCCCGAAACTTTTAAAAGGGCCAGGCTTTCCTTGGTACGCATCACAAAATTGGCGAGCCCCGATTTGCCTGTTTTTTTAAGAGCATCCCGCAATAATGCATAGGCCTTAGTGCCCGACTTCTGCGGTTCCAGGTAATAAGGATTTTCAAAATACATGGAGTCGACATCTTTAAGATCTACAAACTCGATGATCTCAATCATTTTGGATTTTTCGGGACTTGCCTTTTTAAAATCCTCATCGTCGAGTACAACATATTGTCCATCGAGATTATAAGCCCGCACAATATTTTCCCAGGCAACTTCTTTCCCGGTTTTTTCATTCACCCGCTGAAACCGGATATTGGAGTGATCTTTTTTGTCTAGCATATCCAGATCGAGCTCGCTTTTTTCAATAGCACTGTACAGCTTTACGGGAATGTTAACCAGTCCGAAACCAATGGCGCCGGTCCATATTGATCGCATAGTTCAAAGTTTTAATAAACAATAGTGTGTTCTGAGATATTTTTCATATACCCCATCCAATCGCAAACTCCACAAATTGATGCACTATTAATGTAAATGCGATCCTTGCGCCCCGGATTGCCGATTTTGTAGATCTGTTGTAGAAGAAGTTCCGCTTTTTAAAATATAATCGGCTGGCAAATAAGTGTTTGCATTTGGGGTATAATATTTTGAATATAGCGGTTGAAACAAACTATGTGTAACTATGAAACAACAAATCCGGAATCTGAGCAAATCTGTGCTCGCAACTGCCCTCGCTTTTTCAGTTATGTCGAATCTGTCAGCTCAGGAACAACGTTCTTCAACAGGAACACTTGCTCCTAAAATTGGAGTGAAAGGAGGCGTAAATATCAGCAATCTGTACGTGGATGATGTACAAAGTGAAAAAATGAAAGCGGGTTTAAATCTTGGTTTATTTGCCAAAGTGCCCGTAACAAACGGTTTTTCGGTCCAGCCCGAAATTTTATACAATAACAGGGGATCGAAAATCACTTTTTTATCCGGTTTTGGCGGTGGCGAATACCGGTTCAACCTGAACTACGTTGAGGTTCCCGTGCTGGCGGTATTTAATCTGGGCCGGTACTTTAATATTCATGCAGGGCCTTATGCTGCCTACCTGACTTCCGCAAATGTGAAGGCAGAAGACAATGGCTCCGGTAATGAATCACTGGTTGATTTCAATGAAGACAATTTCAATCGTTTCGACTATGGATTAGCGGGAGGTATTGGTTTCGACGTAAATAATTTTACGATCGGCGCCCGTTACAATTATGGTTTGAAAGAGGTGGGAAAGAACACCAATCTTGTTACTTCACCATTAAGAGATTCAAAACACAGCGTATTTAATGTGTACGTAGGTTTTGGATTCTGATTTCACAAAAAGCTAAGAAAAAGGCTCCCAATTTCGGAGCCTTTTTTTTATATATCGCATGCTGCTTTAGTTATTGATTTGCCAATTGAATTTCGTCTTTAACCGGATCTGCCAATACAGACGGGAAGGAAATGGTAAACATGGTTCCTTCGTTTACGGCTGATGAAACTTCAATATGGGCTTTATGCGATTGTAGTATATTGAGTGTGGCCGCCAGCCCCAATCCCAGTCCATTCCTCTTCAATGTGAAATAGGGCTCGAACAGTTTGGAAAGGTTTTCCTCACTGATGCCGCTACCGTTATCACTGATCCGTACAATATGGCGCTGCAGATCGTAGCTTATGGTTATTTCCAGTCGGCCTTCTTCTTCCTTCATGGCTTCCACCGCATTTATAATAATGTTGAGGAAAGCGATTTTTAATTTTTGCTCATCCGCATGAATAAAGGCCGGCTTATCGGAATACCGAACCTGTAGTTTCACTCTTTGCAGTGTAATTCTGTCAAGCGCTGCGGTTATGCTTTCATCCATAATCTCCTGAATCGTCATCTTTGCCATCACCATTTCTGTTGGCCGGGATGAATTCAAAAGCTCTGTAATCAGATCGCCGATCCGCTTACAATTTCGCTGGATTATATCGATGTAAATTTCATTTTCCTCCGGGTGCTTAACATGATCGCTGTGGAGTTGTTCTACCGAAAGGTTAATATTGTTTAAGGGATTTCTAACCTCATGCGCAAGAGTTTGTACAAGGCGGCCGGTGGCTGCCAGCTTTTCTGCTTGCAGGGTCATTTTTTCGGCCTTTTTCAGGTGCGTGATATCATGCATCAGGCCATGAATATATTCCGTTCCGCCGGTATCAATTTCAGTGGAAAGCGACAATATGCAGGTTTTACGATCTCCATCGCTGGAAACAATATCCAGCTCATAATCGTTCAGGCGGCCTTCCTTTTCCAGTTTTTCCCGGATTGGTTCCTTATCTGATGCACCCACAAACGCATAAAGATCCATTTCCAGCAATTCCTGTTTTGAAAATCCCAGAACGGCCGTAGTAGTTTCATTAACATCTTTAAACCGCAGCGACCGGTCGGCCAGAAATACGGAGTCCTTCGATCTTTCAAACAGACTTCTGAATTTTCTTTCATTGGCCTTTAACGCCTTCAGCGAACCCGATCTTTCAAGTGCGTAGCGGATGCAACGTTCCAGCTTCTCCACATTAAGCTCCGACTTCACCAGGTAATCCATTGCCCCAGCCTGCATGGCCTGCCGGTCGATGGCCTGATTGCCTTTTCCGGTTAGAAGAACCATGGGCTCTTCACAATGCTGTTCCGTCGCTTCCCGAATCAGATCAAGGCCCGTTTTGGCGCCCAGGTAATAATCAACAAAATACAGGTGATAAGTATGTTGCTTTAATTTTTCGAGGGCATCCTGGTATCGGAAACACCAGTCGATATGAAATTTCCCTTCGGGAATTCGTTTGATATAGTCGCTGGTTATAAAAAAATCATCTTCATCATCGTCAATGATCAGAATACGTGTCAGATTTTCGCCTGAATTCATACGGTTTGTTTTTCCGGAATGATAATAATAAAACTCGCACCCAGACCGGGATTGCCTTCAGCAAAGATAATTCCACCATGGTTTTCAACGATCTTTTTGCAAATAGCCAGGCCAATTCCGGAACCCGGAAATTCCGATTTTCCATGCAGGCGCTGAAAGATCTGAAATATCCGCATGGCATATTCCTGCTCGAATCCAATGCCCTCATCTCTGAAAACAAGTTTTAGATATGGGTCATCAATCCGCAGATGGTACTTCTCCTTTTCTTCCTTATCTGCTTCGGCTACAGTAATATGAATTTTAGGTTGCCGGCCCGGCTTGCTGAACTTGATCGCATTCGAGATCAGGTTGGTAACGAGCTGACGGATCTGTGAAGGAATTCCTTCAATTACCGGCAATTCATCAAAATGAACCTGCGCTCCCGACTCTTCAATCTTTAATTCAAGATCAGTGATCGCGTCTTTCAGGATCTGCATCAGATCCACTTCCGCAAACACTTCATTATGACGGCTAGTTCTTGAAAATTCCAGTAGATTGTCGATCAGGATCCGCATGTTTTCGGTAGCGATCAGCATACGGT
>JAEZAY010000453.1 GCA_023427575.1 Bacteroidota bacterium
TGAAATACGATATCACCTTATCATTACAGCGTAATGTTTCCAACGGAAGCTTTTACAACTCCAGCCGTTCACCGCTGGGTGAAGGAACCAATGGGGAAGCTTTCCGTTACAATAATAACAGCACACAAAAATTGCTTGAAACCTATTTCACCTACGATAAGGGCATTGGCAATGATGTGAACTTGAACCTGGTAGCCGGTTACTCCTATCAGGAAAATACCTTTGATGGTTTTGATGCAAGGATGATCCAGCTTATTTCGGATGCGCTGGGAGCAAATAACCTGGGCCTTGCGAACCTTCCCGATGGATTTAACGGCGTGGGTTCCGGATATAAAGATGCCAATAAGCTGATCGCGTTTTTCGGAAGAGCAAAATTCAGCTTCTTCGACAGCCGTTATATTCTTGAAGCAAGTGTACGCCGCGATGGTTCTTCCCGCCTGGGTGCCAATAACAAATGGGGCAATTTCCCGGCGATTTCTGTTGCGTGGAATCTGGCCGAGGAAAGCTTTATGGCTGGTCAGAATACGTTTAATACCCTTAAACTTCGTGCTGGATTTGGTACTTCGGGTGAAAACAATATCGATCCCTACCAATCGCTTTCTCGATTCAGCAACCAGGGCTACGGAAACTTTTATTACAATGGCTCCTATATAGCAGCAATTGGTCCGGTACAGGTAGCCAATCCGGATCTGGAGTGGCAGCGTACTTCGGTAATGAACATTGGTTTAGACTGGGCGGTTCTTAACAACCGGTTAAGTGGTTCGATTGACGTATATGATAAGACCTCCAAAAACCTTCTTTACAACTACGGAATTCCCGTGGAGCGTTTTGGAGTAAGTACCATTATTGCCAATGCCGGTGAAATGAATAACCGGGGTATTGAAGTGGTATTGAATGCAAATATCATCAGCACCCAGGATATTACCTGGACCTCCAGTGCCAACTTCTCGTATAATAAAAATAAGATTGTAAGCCTTGGAAATGATCAGTTCTCGGCACCGCAGCCTTTTGCGCGGGTGGGTTATATCGAAGGACAGGGCCTGTCAAATGAGTTCTCCATGATCTTGCAGGAAGGACTTCCATTGGGAAGCTTCTACGTATATCAATATTCCGGACATGATATGTTCGGCAACCAGTATTTTGTTCCGAAAGACGGCAGAAAAGGGGGTAAAATTTTAGACGGAGAACTGGTGAGCAGCGATGATCAGTTTCTGAACGGCCAGGGTCTTCCCACTTATTATTATGGATGGAACAACCTGTTCAGTTATAAAAGCTGGGATCTGAACTTTTTCTTCCGCGGCCAGGGGGGAAATAAGATCCTGAATCAAACTGCGATGAACCTCGACAGACTTGGGGAAGTAGCAGCCACCAACGTGTCTAAACAGGCACTTGAAATTACTAAAACAACTGCTCCGGGCGTGCCCATCGCTTTCCAGCCAAGACCTTCAACAAAGTACCTGGAAGACGGTGATTTCGTAAGACTGGATAACGTGACTCTTGGTTATACACTGCCAAAATTCAATAATTATATCCGCCGGTTCCGGATTTATGCCACTGTGCAAAATGCGTTTATCCTCACCAACTATAGCGGTGTGGATCCTGAGCTCAATCTTTCCGGCGTTCAACCCGGGATCGATTATGGTATCTATCCAAAAACAAGAACTTTTACCTTCGGTGTAAACCTTAATTTCTAATCATTGCAAATCTTCCCATAATGAATACAACTCTTAAATACACAATTTCGGCTGCTGTTCTGGCAACTGCGGTTTCGTGTACCAAGCTGGAGGAAAAAGTGGAATCACAATTAACTCCGGAAAACTTCCCTACAACACCTGCCCAATTCATTGCGCTCTCGGGGCCGGCCTATACGCCGATGAGGAATTATACCGGCAACTTCTTCAACCTTTCAGAAACGACTACCGATGAATGTGTGGTCCCTACCAGGGGTGGCGACTGGGCCGATGGTGGTAACTGGAGGAACATGCATTATCATGACTGGACTCCAACGCATAGCTTTTTTAACGATTCATGGGGATGGCTATATGGAGCCATCGCGAACTGTAACCGGATTATAGAAACGATTACAGAAGCCGGTGATCTGCCCGGTAAGGCGCAAACACTGGCGGAAGTAAAAACGCAGCGGGCGTTTTACTATTTTCTGCTGATGGATCTTTTCGGGAATGTGCCAATTGTAACAGAGTTCCGTGAAGCTCCCGAAGCACCCGAGCAAAGCACCCGTTCCGAAGTGTTTGATTTCATCGTTTCCGAAGTGAACAGTGCCCTGCCCGATCTGAGTGATGCAACCGGTAATCCAACATACGGTCGCCCGAATAAATGGGTGGCTCATACCCTGCTTGGAAAAATGTATCTGAATGGCGAGGTTTATACCGGAACTTCCAAACTGACGGAAGCCGAAGCCGCGCTGATTGAAGTGATTAATTCCGGTAAATTTTCACTGACCGGCGACTTTTTGTCCATGTTTAAGCCCGATAACGGGCCTGCAATTTCAGAATCCATTTTCGCGATTCCTTTTGATGCGCAGAAAGCGGCCTCTGACATGAACTTCCAGATGCGTACACTTCACTATAAGAGCCGTTTCACTTTTGACCTGCCGGTTGATCCATGGAATGGTTTCTGTACCCTGGCCAGCTTTTACAATACCTATAATGATCCGAATGATCAGCGTAACAATATCTGGCTTGTGGGTCCGCAGTTTGCTTCAAACGGAACACCCTTAATCGATAATGCGGCTCAGGTAAATTATACGCCAAATTTGGGTCCCGACTTTAATCAGGGGGGAACCGACCAGGGTCGTTCAGCCGGAGTGCGTAACGTGAAATATTATCCCGACAGTAAATCAAACGGTGGCAATCAAAACAACGACTTTATCGTTTTCCGGTATGCAGATGTGCTGTTGATGAAAGCCGAAGTGTTGCTTCGCAAGGCCAGTCCGGATGCAGCTGCTGCACTTCAGATAGTAAATGAGATCCGTGGCGTACGCGGAGCCGCTGACCTGGGAGCAGTAACCATCAATTCCTTATACGATGAAAGAGGCCGTGAACTAGCCTGGGAAGGATGGAGAAGAAACGACATGATCCGTTTTGGAAGATGGGAATCTCCCTTCGGTTACAATCCGGGCGGACATCCGGTTACCCGCAGGCTGTTTCCAATTCCTGCGCCCCGGATCGGTGCTAATCCAAATCTGGAACAAAATCCGGGATACTAAGATCGATATCAAAGCTGTTCCCTTGTAATTTTAATGTGAACAGACAGAAAAAACTTAATTATTTCAGGAAATTTGAAAGCAAGTAGACCTTCTACTTGCTTTCTTGTTCCTATATGAAACGGCGTGATCGAATGAAATTACTGGTGCCCCTCCTTTTTGTACTTACACTTTCTGCCTGTAAAAGCAACGGCGACCGGGATCCCGCGCCGGATCCTTTATTTGAAACGATTCCCGGCTCCGCTTCCGGAATCCATTTTGTAAATGATGTTCAGAATACCGAGGAACTGAACATCTTTAATTTTCGGAATTTTTACAATGGAGGTGGGGTAGCTATTGGCGATATTAATAATGATGGGCTTGCAGATATTTACTTTACATCAAATCAACAGTCGAACCGGCTGTATCAAAACAGGGGCGATTTTAAATTTGATGACATAACGGAAAAATCGAAAACGGGAGGTACCAAATCCTGGTCAACCGGTGTGGCAATGGCCGATGTCAATGGCGATGGATGGCTGGACATATACGTTTGCAATAGTGGGG
>JAEZAY010000468.1 GCA_023427575.1 Bacteroidota bacterium
GCTAGGTATTGAATATCATTACCGCAGTGTGAGCAGGGGCGTGATCGACAGCAGGAATTTGATCTATTTCTGCTCGGTAATCCTGTTTTTCCTGATTTTTACAGAACGCAGACTGGAGAACCGGTAATAAACAACCACGATAACTGATTAAAGGGCGGCGATAACCTGAACCTACATGCGAAAATTCTTAAAAACGAAATCCTGGTGGATCGGGGTGTTACTGATTCTGGTCCTCATTAACATTTTAGCTTCTTTGTTTCCGGTCCGTTTCGATCTGACTGAAGAAAAGCGGTTTACGCTTTCGCAGCCTACCCGTAAGCTGTTGCGGGGAATACAGGAGCCGGTTTCCATTACTGTTTTCCTCGATGGTGAAATGCCGGCGGGTTTCCGTAAACTCGCTAACAGCAGCCGCGAAATCCTGTATGAATTCAGAGACCTGGCGAATGGCGCTTTGCAGGTAAAGTTTGAAAGGCCCGGCGCATCGCTGGATGATGAGCAAAGGCTTGCTTTTCAATCCTACATTCAGGACAGTCTTGGTTTAAAACCAACGAATGTGAAAGTGACTGCCGCGGCCGGCGAAGCGCAGGAGGAAAGATTATTATATGCAGGCGCCTATATTCAGTCGGGAAACCGCGATCTGGTAGTGAACCTGCTGGAAGGGCAGAGTTTACAGGGCGGTTATCAAACCCTTAACAATGCGGAAGCTCTGCTTGAATACCGTTTTGCCAGCGCCATTCAAAAAATTACTGCGGATGAGGTTCCTGTTGTTGGTTACCTGCTGGGTAACGGTCAGCCGCAAACGTATAATGTGTACGACCTGATTGAGGGCACGATAAAGCCTAATTATGGGTTTTCGTTTTTACCGATCGACAGCGTTCCCGTGATCCCATCGGAATTTGATTTGCTGGTTATAATGAAGCCTTCGCTTCCGTTTACGGATGAACAAAAACTGAAACTGGACCAGTTTGTAATGTATGGTGGAAAACTGATCTGGCTGGTTGATAACCTGTACGCGGAGATGGATAGCCTGATGCGGACCCAAAGCGATTTTCTGGCCTTCGACCGGGGCCTGAATCTGCAGGACCTGCTTTTCCGCTATGGAGTACGGATAAATCAGGATCTGGTTCAGGATCTTCAATCCGACCGGATTCCGCTGGTGGTTGGGAATTTTGGCAATGAACCTCAAATGCAATTGCAGCCCTGGCCCTATTTCCCGGTTTTGTCTTCCTATTCAGGTCATCCCATTTCAAAAAATCTTGATAATGTACTTTCCATATTTCCGAATTCACTTGATACGATTGCAGTGCCCGGAATAAAGCATACCATCCTGCTGGCAAGCTCCCAAAATTCCCGGCTACTGGCCACGCCCGCGGTTGTTTCGCTGAATACGGTAAAAACAGAAGATGATCTGAAAACCTTCCGCCAGGGTCATATTCCCATTGCCGTATTGATCGAAGGTCAGTTCAGCTCACTATATGCCAATCGGTTATCCAAAGCGAAGGCTGATAGCCTGGCCACGCTTTTCAATATGCCCTTTCAGCCGGCATCACTGGCGCCCAACAGCATGATCGTTATTTCAGACGCCGATATTGCCGGAAATGTTTTCACCCAGTCGAATGGCCCCATGCCAATGGGTTTTAATCAGTTCACCAGTTATCAGTATGCCAATAAGGAATTTATTCTGAACTGTATCGAGTACCTCGTGAATCCCTCGGGAATAATGGAATCCCGTGCGAAGGATCTGACCCTGCGAATGCTGGATCCAAAAAAGGTGGAGGCTGAAAAAACAGGCTGGCAGATCCTGAATATTGTTGTACCCGTGGTACTGATCGGATTATTCGGGGCCATCTACCAGGCGGTACGGAAACGCAGTTACCGGAAATAGAGGCTGCCATTTACCTTTAATTCCGAAGGCATTCATTGCGCTTCAGGTAATCTTAGTTTTAATACTGGTATAAGACCATTTGCTGCGTTATAAAATAGGCCAAGTCTTATCTTCGCGCCCATGACACCGGATCAGATCACGTACATCACTTTTGGCATTGTAATACTGGTAGCGCTTATATTCGACCTTGGGTTGCTGAGTAAGAAATCCTCACAGATAACCATTAAAAAAGCACTTTATCAAACCATATTCTGGGTTTCACTGGCCCTTGGATTCTTTTTCTTTGTTTGGTATGAAGAGGGTGAAAAAATTGCATTAGAATATCTCAGTGCTTACTTAACCGAATGGTCGCTGAGCATCGATAACATCTTTGTATTTATACTCATCTTCTCATTCTTTGGGATGAAAGAAAAATACTATGCCCGGGTTTTGCTGATCGGAATTCTGATGGCCATTGTATTTCGGGTCATCTTTATAACTGTCGGCATTGCGCTGGTGGAACGTTTCCACTGGATCCTTTATATTTTCGGAGCCATCTTGCTTTTTACCGGTATAAAAATGTTTACTGCAAAACATGGTGAAGAGGTAAACCTCGAAGAAAATAAAATCTACAAGCTGCTGAAACGGTTCCTTCCGTTAATCCCGCATGATGGTGATGGAAAATACACGGTTCGTGTAGATGGAAAAAAATATTATACAACCATTTTTGTGGTGGTGGTTATGCTTGCTACCACTGATATTGTGTTTGCCCTGGATTCCATTCCGGCGGTTTTTGGAATTTCCACCAACCGGCTGGTGATCTATACCTCCAATACATTTGCGGTTCTTGGACTCCGTTCTTTGTTTTTCCTGTTAAAAGGTGCTGTTAACAAGTTTACGCATTTGCAACAGGGCATCGCGGTGGTGCTGGTCTTTATCGGGGGTAAAATGCTGGCCGAAATATTCCATGTAAAAATTCCGGTTTATGTATCTCTGCTGGTAATTCTGGTATGTATTGTGGCATCCATTGTATATTCAATCTCGGTTTCAAAACCGGCAAAAGAACTGGTGGAAGAAACCGGTACGGACCGCGATCTTCATTAACACTGCCTATTGAAAATATTCTTCGAAAATATAAACAGGATTATCAAGGGCGAAATCATTCATTTGGCCGGAAATCCGCCGATCGAATCTTTGCTTACGGATAGCCGTAAGCTGGCTTTTCCAACAAGCAGTTTGTTTTTTGCCATCCGGACCAAAAAACAAAATGGCCATCTTTATATTGAAGAACTGTATAATAAAGGCGTTCGCGCTTTTATCGTTTCAGAAAAAATTCCCCTGGGCTCAATCCCTGAAGCGAATGTTTTGCTGGTGCCGGATCCGGTAAAAGCCCTGCAGCAACTGGCGGGATGGCATCGTGAGCAATTCGATCTGCCCGTAATAGGAATTACCGGCAGCAATGGCAAAACGGTCGTTAAAGAATGGCTGAATCAGTTACTTGAAACCAGGTACCGGATTGTAAGAAGTCCCAAAAGTTATAACTCCCAGATAGGAGTTCCGCTGAGTCTGTGGCAGATAAATGAATGGCATCAATTGGGAATTTTTGAAGCCGGGATTTCAAAGCCCGGGGAAATGCAAAGACTGCAGTCACTGATCAAACCTGATCTGGGCATTTTTACAAATCTCGGCGCGGCCCATAATGAAGGTTTTGAAAGTTCCGAACAGAAGGCGAAAGAAAAAGCATTCCTGTTCCGCCATGCGAAAACAATCGTTTATTGCCGGGATCATGAGCTGGTGCACCAGGCAATCCAGGACCTTATTATTGAAAGACCGGAAGATGGATCTGCCGGTTTAAATCTATGGTCGTGGACCCTCGGTGATAAAGATGCCGCCCTGCGCGTGAAGATCATTAGCAGAACGCAGTCGGGAACCGAACTGGAACTGGACCATGGCAATAAAAAAATGAACTGCCTGATTCCATTTGAAGATTCGGCATCCATCGAAAACGCGATTCACTGTATTTCAGTGATGCTTTATCTAAATTATTCCGAACCGGAGATCAGGGAAAAAATTTCGCTTCTAACGGCCGTCGAAATGCGCCTGGAACTGAAAGAGGGTATCAACAACTGTTCGGTTATAAATGACAGTTATAGTTCGGATCTGAGTTCGCTTCCAATAGCCCTTGATTTTTTAGCGGCCCAAAAACAGTATCACAAACATACGGTCATACTTTCCGATCTGTTGGAAACGGGGAAGCCGGAATCCTGGTTGTATACCACCGTGTCCGACTACCTTAAAAACAGAAACATTCAAAGGCTGATTGGAATCGGCACTGAAATCTATCGCAACCGCGATCTGTTTGATTTGCCGGACCAGACCGAAAAAATTTTCTTTTCTTCGGTTGAGGCGTTTCAAAAGGCTTTTCCTACCCTGGCTTTTGGCAATGAAGTGGTCCTGATCAAGGGCGCCAGGGTTTATGGTCTGGAAACGGTGAGCCGGATGCTGGAAAAAAAGACCCATGAAACGGTGCTGGAAATCGACCTGAATGCATTGCTGCATAACCTCGATCAGTTTAAGCGGCTACTTAATCCCGGCACAAAGGTAATGGCCATGGTGAAGGCTTTTTCGTATGGAAGCGGAAGCTTTGAGATCGCCAATCTGCTGCAGTTCCACCATGTGGATTATCTGGGGGTAGCTTATGCCGACGAAGGCGTTGAACTTCGCAAGCATGGCGTTCACCTACCCATCATGGTTATGAACACCAATGACTCCACCTTTGATTCCTTACTTCGTTATAATCTGGAGCCAGAGCTGTACAGTATGGCGGTGCTGCAGGAACTGCAGCAATATCTGCAACTGAATAATATCCGTGAGTTCCCGGTTCATATTGAAATTGAAACCGGCATGAACCGGCTGGGATTTGCAATTCAGGAAATTCCTTTTGTTATGGAGATTATCCAAACCGCCAATTTCCGGGTGAAATCGGTATTCACACATCTTGTGGGCTCTGAGGATCCGGAGCTGGACGCTTTCACTTCAAAACAGATGCAGCTTTTTACGGAAGCGGTAAATCAGGTTCGTTCGGGTTTGGATTATCCGGTTCTCGCCCATATCTCCAATACCTCCGGCGTTTCGCGGCATCCCGGAATGCAGATGGATCTGGTCAGGCTGGGAATTGGATTGTATGGAATTGACAGCGGACACAATCCTGGTTTGCAGCTTAAAAATGTTTCTACCCTTAAGTCTACGATTGCACAAATTAAAAAACTGCGAAAAGGAGATACGGTTGGTTATGGTCGAAAGGGATTGGTAAAGAAAGATTCGGTGATTGCTACCGTTCGGATCGGATATGCCGACGGATATCCCCGCCGGCTTGGAAACGGTGTGGGCAGAATGCTGGTGAATGGCCATTTTGCTCCGGTTCTCGGATCCGTATGTATGGATATGACCATGATTGATATCAGTGGGATCGCCGGGGTACAGGAGGGCGGGGAAGTGATTGTTTTTGGCGAAGCTCTGCCGGTAATGCAACTGGCTGAACAGGCCCAAACCATCCCCTACGAAATCCTGACCGGCATTTCCCAAAGGGTTAAGCGCATCTACTTCCAGGAGTAGGCACTTTAAGAAGGGCCTGGATTTCACCCTAAATGCAAAAACTTAAAACTTAACAGCTTCCAATTCCTCCTCGGGGCCATTCCGTATATTTGCCCCTCTAAAATATTTCTGGTGAAGAGCAGAACAGTTGTACTTATCATTCTTGCAATACTTATAGCCGACCAGGTTTTAAAGTTCTGGGTTAAAACAAGCATGGAATACCATGAACAGATTCCACTGATCGGCAGCTGGTTCCGCCTGTTTTTCATCGAAAATGAAGGGATGGCCTGGGGCTGGAAATTTGGCGGCGAATGGGGCAAGCTGGCCCTTACGCTTTTCCGGCTGGTAGCAGTAATTTTTGGGGTCTTTTATATCCGTGATATTATCCGTAAAAAACTGCATCCCGGTTTTATTGTTTGTGTGGCGCTGATCTTTGCGGGGGCAATGGGTAACCTGATCGATAGTTTGTTTTATGGAATGATCTTCTCTGCCAGCGATTATGGATATCCGTTAGCAACGCTTTTTCCCGAAGGCGGGGGCTATGCCGGCTTTCTTCATGGCCGGGTGGTAGATATGCTTTACCTGCCCATCATTGAAGATAAAGTTCTTCCTGAATGGATCCCATTCTGGGGCGGCGACCGTTTTACTTTTTTTTCACCCATCTTTAATATTGCCGATGCCTCCATCTCTATTGGAGTGTTTCTGATTTTGATCTTTCAGAAAAGATTTTTCCATAAAGATTCTTCAACCGACAAATCGCCCACAGTGGAAACAGGTTCTCCGGTAAATGATACAGCGCAGGTTCTATAAAACGGAAAAAGTCTGATTTCGGGAACATAGGCCTGTATTGAATCCTGCCGCTTTATTTGACAGTAATTTATGAATATAAACCCCTGAAAAAGGGGTTTGTTACGTGGTACTAACACTATTGGTCTGCGATCGGTATTGTCTTAGTTTTACAGGTGAATCCGAACCTTTGAAAACGACAATCCGGCGTATGAAAACACCATTACCCAATAAAAGCGGATGGATCTTACCATTCCTGTTTTTTTTGATATCTGGCTGCTGGATCTCAGCCACGGCGCAGATCCGGTCGGGAAACAGTTATATAAATCTTTCCAAGCGAAATGTTGGTGGAACGGTTCAGCCAGGCGATACCCTGGAGATCAGAACCAATTATTACATTCCATCAGGCTTCAATGGAAATTCCCTGTTCTGGGTACGCTACCTCGACAATATTCCTACCAATACAGTTTACATCGGCGATTCGTTGCGTTTGATTACGAATGAAGGGCTGACTTATAAGCGGTGGACAAACGCATTGAATGATGATGCAGCCGCTTTTAATCCAAGCCCTGCTTCGGGTGAATTTAATATCCGGATCAATATTGGTTCAGGCGTTTCCGCGCCCTCAAATAATTCAGTCAACGATCAAACCGGTGCAGGTATAGTAAGACCAAATGTAGACCGGCCAAGGGTGGGATCAGGAATGCTGATCACAACCGCTTTTAAAGTGCGGGTAACCGGCTCAGTGGGCGATGTTATAACACTTGGAGCCGGGCGGCTTCGTTATAGAACCCGGTCGAGCGGCGGAAGCAATGTGGATATAATGGCAACGCCCTACCGGATTCTTATTGCGGATAATGACCCGATTTGCAATAATGCGATCGGAAAAAATTTTGTGGCCGAAGCGGGTGGAACCTTTGATAGCAGCAATACGCAAAACAGGCCTTATGGACCTACATTCCTGATCCCGGGCTATCAATACAGAACCTTAACTCCATCCACACCGATTGGAGATGGTTATTATACAATTGTAAATAATCTTAGCCCCAGGGCAAGCACATTTCAGGATGCGCAAAAGCGTCCTTCATGTTCGGGCACCACCGGACATACAGCCTGTGTGAACAGAATGTTTGACGGGCACTGGGATATTATCGGCGACCATACCAACTCGCTTACCGCGGCCGGCAATGCTCCTGCAGCGCCGGGAACCGAAGGCGGTTATATGCTGGTGGTAAATGCCGACTATGCCACCAGTGAAGCCTATCGGCAGAACATCACCGGCCTTTGCCCGAATACTTCGTACGAATTTTCGCTTTGGGTGCGTAATGTATGTACGAATTGCGGAATTGATTCTACCGGAACATCCACCTTTAAACCCGGCGTACTTCCCAATCTTACGTTCGCCATCGATGACCTCGATCGTTATTCTTCGGGCCAGATAGATACAATAGGATGGGTTAAAAAAGGATTTTTGTTTAAGACCGGCCCAACGCAAACCGATATAACCATTTCCATTCGCAACAACGCTTCAGGAGGTGGGGGAAATGACTGGGCTATCGATGATATAGCATTGGTTACCTGTAATCCGGCACTGGAGCTGGTTCCTTCCGGCAATTCAAATGTTTGTTATGGAAATCAGGTGGACGTATCCTGTACGGTGCAGGCTTTTTTCGACAATTACACCAATTACCGCTGGGAACGAAGTACCGACGGAGGCGCAAGCTGGACGGTAACCGGTACGGGAACCGGAACCCCAACGCTGGTAAACGGCATGTATCAGTACAAGGCTTCCCTTCCTTCATTCATTGCTGACGAAAGCCGGCATCTGAACCAGTACCGTTTTGTGGTGGCTTCCTCGGCGGCGAACCTCTCCGATCCCGATTGTGCTTTTGCGGCCAGTACGGTAATTACGGTGCAGGTAAATAATTGCCTTGACCCGCTCATCAGTTCACTGGCATCATTTAAAGGAAAACTAAATGGGAACCTGGCTGAGTTAAAATGGGACCTGCTTAATGAGGCTGCCGGAATAGTTTACCAGGTTGAAAGAAGCATCGGCAATAATGGGTTCATTCCTATTGCAACCATCGCCGGAAAAGGCAGCAGCGGCCAACCGGTTTCATACACCTATACCGATCCGCAGGAAGTGCATGGCCAGCATTCGTACCGGCTTCGGATGATGGAAGATAAACGCTCGAACCTGAGCCGTACCGTTCTTTTGAACAGACCAGTTACGTTTACGCTTCGCCCGGCCTTAAATCCATTTCACGACGAGATTCGGTTTGAAGTTTCGGCATCCGCAAGAACCGAACTGAAACTTACGGTATACGACGCTTTCGGACGAATTCTCCGATCCGAATCCCATCCGGTCAGTCGGGGAATAACGGTGGTTAGATCGGGTGGATATGCGCCTTTGTCAAAGGGAGCTTATGTGTTAAGGATTGAAGCGGATGGCGAAATCATTAACCAAAAACTGCTGAAGAACTGATGCGCGCCCGATCCTGGATTCGAATAACTACCAGCCTGATCTTGCTGTATTACGTAAATGGCTATTCGCAGAACGAGCCATTTGTGAGAACGGTACTGAATCAGAAACCGGCTGTTGCCGCCGACCGCTACAGGCTTGCGCATCCTTTTGAGCTCCTTTATGGCCCGGATGATAAACTGTACATCACTGAAAAGCCGGGTCGGATTTTACAGGTTGATACGGCAACAGGTTACAGAAAGGTATTGCTTGATATTCGTTCGCAGGTTTCGCTCAGCATCACCCGGAATGGCTCTGGTGCGGCCACCAGTATTGGCCAGGATGGGATGATGGGCATGGATTTTCATCCCAATTTTGGGAAGGGCAGCGGCCAGGATTCTGTATTTGTTGCGTTCCGGCATACTAGCGGAACCATCCGGATCGTACGTTACCGGTATATTGATCCGGTGCTGACCGGCCCAACGATAATAATCACGGGCATTCCCGCAGGAACTGATCATAGTTCGGGACGGATGATCATTGGCCCCGACCTCAAGATCTATTATACCTGTGGTGATCTCGGCAGCAACCAGTTTAATGCGAAATGTAATCCGATCCGCTCGCAGGATCTGCCCAGCGCCGCCCAGATTGCTGCATCGAATTTCATTAATTATGCAGGGAAAATCCTGCGGATAAATCTGGACGGCTCGATCCCGGATGATAACCCGCTGTTTAATGGTGTGCGATCACATGTTTATACGGTTGGTCATCGGAATGCACAGGGCCTGGTTTGGGAAAAAACCGCCGGAAACGGCTCCGGGTTTCCTGTAAAGAAGCCAGGCGGAAAATTGTTCAGTTCCGAACATGGACCAAGAACCGATGATGAGATAAATATTATTGAAGGCGGCCGAAACTATGGCTGGCCCTATATTGCCGGTTTCCAGGATAATATAAATTACAGCTATGTGAACTGGAATTCAGCGGGAGCAAATTGTGCTTCTACGCCTTATACGGAAAATGCCATTCCGGCCGGGGCCATTGTCATGCAGGAATCGCAAACGCCGCTTCATATATTGCCGGCTTTTAAAAATCCGATGATGACTGCTTTTCCCGAATGCGGTACCAATCCCGTTTCAGTGTGTAATGCAAATGGTACAGACTGGATGAAATTCGCCACCATCGCACCTTCATCCATCGATCATTACAATATAAATTCCGGCCCCGGCATTCCCGGATGGTATCCATCCCTGCTTCTGCCTACGCTGCGCAAGGGCACTTTGTACAGGGTAAAATTGAATTCCAGCCAGGATGGGATGGAATCGGATACAATACCTTACTTTAGTTCGCATAATCGTTACCGTGATATTGCCATGAGTCCGGACGGACGAAAAATCTTTATAATAACCGACAGCATTGGTTCCACATCAGGACCTTCAGGAACCGGTACTTCCAACCTGGCCGATCGCGGCGCGATCCTTGTTTATGAATATACAGGTGCAGTCTTGTCATTACCTGCGCCCAGGACGGATGCTGCAGTAAATAGCTTCATTCGGATCTACCCGAATCCGGCCACTGATTACCTGCAGATCCAATTGCCCGATGCCTATAAGGGTCTGTTTGAATATTCAATAACGGATCTGGCAGGCCGAACCCTGATCCGGAAATCCGGGATCGGGAACAGTGAGCGGAT
This sequence comes from Bacteroidota bacterium, assembly GCA_023427575.1. Lineage (GTDB taxonomy): Bacteria > Bacteroidota > Bacteroidia > Chitinophagales > Chitinophagaceae > Flavitalea. Next base: position 10,396 of record JAEZAY010000468.1, read on the forward strand.
AAAGATTTCAGCGATGCGGAAAGGAGTTTATATTATTCAAATCTGGAATCCGGGCAAAGGCCTGATAAAACAACAAAAGATAATTCTCCAGTAATAGAAGAATTATCTTTTGAGTTGATTAATTCAGAACTTTAAACTGATAGAAGACTGGTAGTGATGGGACAAGGGAAGCCTCATCAAATCTTCCCAACCATATTTTCAGGTACTACCCATTCGTCAAACTGTTCGGCCGTAACATAACCAAGCTTAACCGCCATTTCTTTTAATGTGGTTCCTTCTTTATGCGCTTTCTGGGCTATTTCAGCCGATTTATAGTAGCCGATTTTTGTATTCAGTGAAGTCACCAGCATCAGCGAATTGTCAAGATGCTTTTTAATATTCGCTTCGATGGCTTCAATGCCAACAGCGCATTTGTCATTAAATGAAACACAGCCCTGGCCAATCAGTTTGGCGCTGTGTAGAAAGTTATAGATCATCATCGGCTTGAACACATTTAATTCAAAATGCCCATTCGATCCGCCAACGCTGATGGCAACATCATTCCCCATTACCTGGGCCGCGATCATGGTAAGGGCCTCACACTGGGTGGGATTTACCTTGCCGGGCATAATGGAAGAGCCAGGTTCATTATCGGGGATGAATATTTCACCGATACCAGAGCGGGGCCCTGAAGATAAGATCCGGATATCGTTCGCGATTTTCATCAGACTTACCGCTACCATTTTTAAGGCTCCATGCGCTTCAACAATGGCATCATGCGCCGCCAGTGATTCAAATTTATTTGGTGCCGTTATAAAAGGAAGTCCGGTTAGCGTGGCAATATGCCGGGCAACATTTTCTGAATACCCATCCGGAGTATTGATTCCGGTTCCTACCGCGGTGCCTCCCAATGCAAGCTCCGACAAATGAGCCAGTGAGTTGTGAATTGACTTAAGTCCGTGATCTAACTGAGATACATAACCGCTAAATTCCTGGCCAAGTGTTAGCGGGGTCGCATCCATAAAATGGGTTCTTCCGATCTTGACCACTTTCATGAATTTCCGGCTTTTCTCCGCCAGCGTATTTCTCAGTTTTTCAATTCCGGGAATGGTGGTTTCCAAAAGCATTTTATATGCGGCGATATGCATCGCTGTTGGAAAAGTATCATTTGAAGACTGCGATTTGTTTACATCGTCATTGGGATGAAGAAACTTTTCCTTATCTGAGAGCGAACCTCCATTTAAAACATGTCCGCGGTAAGCAATCACCTCGTTTACATTCATATTGCTTTGCGTGCCGCTGCCTGTCTGCCATACTACCAGTGGAAAAGCATCATTCAGTTTGCCATCCAGAATTTCATCACATACTTTTCCAATTAAATCTGATTTTTCTTTTGGAAGAACCCCGGCTTCAAAATTGGTGATTGCCGCCGCTTTTTTCAGATAGGCAAAAGCATGGATAATCTCGATCGGCATTCTGTTTATATCCTGTGCGATCTTAAAGTTATCGATGCTGCGCTGGGTTTGCGCTCCATATAATGCATTTACCGGCACCTGCACTTCGCCCATGGTGTCTTTTTCAATCCTGAATTCCATAGCTGTTAAAGTATGTGATGATTAATTAATTCTGCAAATTTATATTTCTTATTTCCCTTTAAATACGGGCTTTCGCTTTTGAAGAAATGCGGTGGTACCTTCTTTCATGTCTTCGGTTCCAAAGCAGGATCCAAAAGCGCTGAGCTCATCTTTATAACCATTTCGGCTTTCGTCAAAAACCGCATTCACAGCGGAAATACAGTGCTGGATGGCAATTGGCGCCTTTGTGTTTATTAGTTCCAGTTTTTTTCTGCAGGTATCAATCAGTTCCTCCTGGCTGACCACCTGATTCACCAGCCCGTATTGAAATGCTGTTTCGGCATCTATCATATTCCCTGTAAGCAATAATTCCAGGGAACGCCCTTTGCCGATCAATTGGGTGAGGCGCTGAGTGCCGCCATAACCCGGATTCAATCCCTGGTTAACTTCCGGCTGGCCAAATTTTGCCTGTTGAGATGCAATCCGGAAATGGCAGGCCATGGCCAGCTCACAGCCACCACCAAGCGCAAATCCATTGACGGCAGCTATAATGGGTTTAGGCGCATTTTCAATCCGCGCGAAAAGCGCCTGGCCTTTTTGTGCCAGTTCTATTCCGGCTTTTACGTTCAGGCCTTCAAATTCGGAAATATCAGCCCCTGCAATAAAGGCTTTTGAGCCGGCCCCGGTTATTATAACCGATCGGATCTCATTATTGGAATATATTTCATCCACCACTTTGTCAAGCTCTTCAATTACCGTCCGGTTCAGCGCATTCAGCTTGTCGGGACGATTGATAGTGATGGTTAAAATATTGCCTGAAATTTCCGAAAGTAAACTGGTATACATAACTGGGTTCATTTAAATTAAAAGGAGCGGTGTTCGTTTACCCATTCCCGTATGTAACTGGCTATTTCGCCGGTGGGAGTGCCGGGTGGAAACAATTTACCGGCGCCCATTTCATTCAGTTTGATCATGTCTTCATCGGGAATTATTCCGCCGCCGGTGAGCAGAACATCGTCCATTTTCTTTTCTTTCATCAGTGAAAGAACTTTTGGAAAAACGGTCATGTGTGCGCCACTGAGAATACTGATCCCGATTGCGTCCACATCTTCCTGAAGGGCGGCATTCACCACCATTTCAGGCGTTTGCCTTAAACCGGTATAAATCACTTCCATTCCTTCATCCCTCAATGAGGTAGCAATCACTTTTGCGCCGCGGTCATGGCCATCAAGACCCACTTTGGCAACCAGCACTCTTAATGGACGTTTTTTTTCCGTATTCATTTTGATAGATTATTGATCCAGCAATGGTAAAAATTTCCGGATTCTTTCCACCGTTTCTTCCTTTCCGAGTACGCCGGCGATATTAAATACCGCGGGTCCGAATTTTCCCCCCACCAACATTACCCGCAGTGGAAGCTGCAGTTCGCCGGGCTTAATGTTTTGCTGGGCAGCCAGTTGTTTAAAGGCATTCTCGATGAACGCATCTTCCCATTCTTCCATCGCCGAAAGCTCCGTAATCAGTGATTCGAAAAATCCTGATTTTTCCGGATTCCATTTAGCGTTCACTGCCTGCAGATCATATGTTGCAGGGCGTACGAAAAAATATGAAGACTGCTCCCAAAGATCGGGAAGAAGTGTTCACCGGTCTTTAATCAGTTCAACGATCTTTTCTGCATATTCTGATTCAGAGCCGTTTATTTCCACCTGTTCTGCATTCTCGGCGCGTTGTGACTGGCGGTACTTTAATAACTCTGCTGCCAGAACTTCTGTAGGAGTTCTTTTAATCCATTCGTGGTTGAACCATTTTGCCTTTTCGTAATCAAATCGGGCCCCGCTTTTGTGAACGCGGTCGATTGAAAACTTTTCGATCAGTTCTTCCATTGTAAAGATCTCCTGTTCGGTTCCATCATTCCATCCCAGAAGCGCCAGCATGTTTATGAAA
>JAEZAY010000007.1 GCA_023427575.1 Bacteroidota bacterium
ATATTATGGAATTCTGCAAGCAGTTAAAAGCCCGCACCCAGGAAAAAATGGGAAAAGTACTTCCTGTTCTTATCACGGTTTACTCCGACAAGTCATTCGATTTTATCATTAAAACTCCCCCCGCGGCAGTTCAGTTACTGGAAGCAGCCAAAGTTCAGAGCGGTTCAAAAGAGCCGAACAGAAACAAGGTTGGAAAGGTAGACTGGTCGCAGGTTGAAGCCATCGCAAAAGATAAAATGAGCGATTTAAACTGCTTCACCCTGAACAGTGCCATGCGTATGGTTGCCGGTACTGCACGCAGTATGGGTATTTCAGTGGAGGGTAATGCACCCTGGGAAAATTAAATGATTTCACCTGTCCGGATTCCGGACAATAAAAACGAATGACTATGAGACTTGCTAAAAAAAGAAAAGCAGTTGATGGTAAGGTTGATAAAAATAAAATGTATTCGCTGAAGGAAGCTTCTGCGTTAGTGAAAGAAGTTAACACTACCAAGTTTGATGCCTCCGTTGACCTGCATATCCGTCTGGGTGTAGACCCGAAAAAAGCCGATCAGGCAATCCGGGGTACCGTATCACTTCCTCACGGTACTGGTAAAACGAAACGTGTGCTGGTACTTTGTACTCCCGACAAGGAAGCAGAAGCAAAAGCTGCCGGTGCGGAGTATGTAGGACTGGATGAATTTGTTCAGAAAATTGAAAGTGGATGGGTAGATGTGGACGTGATTGTTGCCACTCCTTCCGTTATGCCACGTATTGGTAAACTGGGTAAAATATTAGGTCCGCGTAACCTGATGCCGAATCCTAAAACAGGAACGGTTACCAACGATGTTGCCTCTGCCGTAACAGAAGTAAAGGGCGGTAAGATTGCCTTTAAAGTGGATAAAGCAGGTATTATTCATGCATCTATCGGAAGAATCAGTTTCACCCCCGAAAAGATCACTGAAAACAGTCATGAACTGATCAACGCGATCATTAGGGCGAAACCGGCTACAGCCAAAGGAACTTACGTGAAAACCGTATTCATGGCCAGTAGTATGAGCCCAGGCATTCCTGTAGATCCCAAATCATTTTTGAACTAATTCCGTCAGGCACGGATCAAACCATTTGTTATGACAAAGCAAGAAAAAAATGAAGTAATTGATGTGCTGAAAGAAAAATTCTCTCAGTACAATAACTTCTATATCACCAATACAGAATCACTTTCCGTTGCACAGATCAACAAGCTTCGCCGGATTTGTTTCGACAAAAACGTGGAAATGCGGGTGGCAAAAAACACGCTGATCAAGAAGGCTCTGGAAAATCTGGACAATGACCGTTTTTCCAATGTATATGAGTCACTGAACGGAGTAACTGCATTGCTGTTTTCAGAAAATGCAAAAGAACCCGCTCTGATCATCAGTTCTTTCCGGAAAGAATCGAAAGGGGAAATTCCGGTATTAAAAGCTGCCTTTATCGACGGGGATGTTTTTGCCGGAGATGAACAGCTCGCCACGCTCACCACGCTGAAAAGCAAGGAAGATCTTATTGGCGAAATCATCGGACTGCTGCAATCGCCCGCGAAAAATGTTATCAGCGCTCTTAACGCAGGTAATGTTATTGCCGGACTGGTTAAAGCTCTGGAAGACAGAGAATCGGCCAACTAGAAAAACGATTTCCGCTTTATTGCAGGAATACTGAATGATATGTCCGGGGCCGGAGGACATTAATATAACGGCAAAATTTTTTTAAACCATCCACCGGATCCTGAAAGGAGATGAAGGTGGAAAAAATTTCAAAACATGGCAGACTTAAAAGCATTCGCTGAACAGTTGGTTAACCTGACTGTGAAAGAAGTAAATGAATTAGCAAAAATTCTTAAAGACGAGTACGGTATTGAACCAGCTGCTGCTGCAGTTGCTGTTGCCGGTCCTGCTGCTGGTGGCGCTGCTCCTGCTGCAGAAGAAAAAACTGCTTTCAATGTAATCCTGAAAAGCGGTGGCGCAAACAAACTGAATGTAGTTAAGATCGTTAAAGATCTGACTGGCTTAGGTTTGAAAGAAGCGAAAGACCTGGTAGACGGTGCTCCAAAACCAGTTAAAGAAGGTGTTAGCAAAGCCGATGCAGAAGCTCTGGTTGCTAAACTGAAAGAAGCTGGTGCTGATGTTGAAATTCAATAATGCAGTACAGTTATCAATTTATAAAGAGCCCCGGTTTATCCGGGGTTTTTTATTGCAGCATCTTTTGTTAACGTTTATAAAACCCTTCATTATTACCACTCACCCGGAATCGTTCGGATGAAAGATGCATTTTTTAAGCATTTAATTGGCAAAAAATAATGCTTGACAAAAAGTATGTTTCGCTTATCCGATTTAGTTAGTCAGGCGTCTTGAATCATGGTGTCCGGTTAATGATTTTCAATTTACCTGAAACCTGTATCAACAGTAGGTTACGAGCAGTCATTTAAATGACCCCTTCCACTTTTATTAGAAAAAAAGTGGAGCAAAAAAATCGGGCTCCGGAATAAATCCTAAAATTTGAAACTCCCGGCATAAGGGAATGTGCCAATGAGCTAATGTGCAAATGTGCAAATTCAAACCCGGACAGTTATAATC
>JAEZAY010000416.1 GCA_023427575.1 Bacteroidota bacterium
GGTTTATCCCCGCCATTTTCATTTGTTGCGTATAAAAACTGCTGATCGGGCGACAGGGCCAGAAAAGATGGATTTTCAATTCCTTCCGTATTAGAGATCAACCGCAGTTTTCCCGTTTCTGCATTAAAGCTGCAAACATAAATTCCTTTACTGCCGCTATTGGTGTAAGTTCCTGTAAATAATATCTGTTCCTGTGCCATTGTGTTTTTAACTGAGATTAGCTGAAAAAAAATAAATGCCATTAATAAACGAAGCGCTGATAGGGAGAAGTTCATCGAGATCAAAAATTTGAAAATTAATCAATGCTGTCAGGGATCTTTTGTCACCGGCTCTGCGATTCTTCTTCCGGTTTCGGTACGATGATCCGAAGATACCCCTTTAAAATTTTTGCGGTAACAGAATTTACTTTGCCAAGATATTCGCCATCGATCTGAAAATGCATGGGATGCTTTGTATTAACTGTAACGGAATCGGCCTGGATCACTTCAAACTTCTTTGGGTTGAACGCTCTTGATCGGAAAATGCTTTTTAAAATTTCTGAAAGCGCCAGGCGCCGGATAATGACTACTTCAAACAATCCATCATATAAATTACCCGTTGGATTAATAACAGCGCCGGTGCCGTATTTGCTGGCATTTGCCAGCACCACCATAAATGCTTTGCGGATAAGTTGATGTTCCTTCGAATGAATTTTAACCAGCATGGGCGTTTTGTTCATAAACACTTTCAGCAATACCCGCGCGTAGCCCCATTTGCCCCTTAGCTTGCCCTCTTCAAAATACTTGATCAGTTTTGCATTCATGCCAATATCGCTCAGGTGCAGGCAAATCGATTTTTCATTGATTTCAATTACGTCGGCATTTTTAATTTCGCCGTCCACCAGCAGATCAAGCGCATTGGCAGCATTTAGCGGAATGTTTAACTCACGGGCCATCCCATTGGCTGATCCGGCGGGCAAAATACCCAGGGCCATTTCAGTGCCGCCAAGGATTTTCGCTACCATTGATATCGTGCCGTCGCCACCAACTGCCACTACCCGGTCGGGTTTAAATTGTTCAATCCAGTGCCGGATTGATTCTTCCGCTGATCCTTCTCCCAGTACAAAAAACTCGGTAGAGAAGGGCTTTTCCTGAAAATAATGGCGGATCAGGGTTTCCCAGTCCTCCCTGTTCTTACCGCCCGAGGCCGGATTTATAACGAATAAGAATCGAAGTTCTTTATCTTGCATGGTGTGCATTTTGATATAGGTTTTTCATGGTAAATCCCGAGCTTGTTGAAACGGAAACCAAAAGGTCTTCTCTGATTTCCCGGATTAAGCATAAGATTCTCTTCTGGCTTCGAATCTCGAACCGGCCAACGGTGAAAGTATACAACGGATATGGTAAAGAGAATCATGTGACGGTATTTGGGCATGTATTGTCTCTAAGTCCCTTAAAAAGAAAGAAATATAACAGAAATATCTGGACCAACATCCTCGCGTTGCTCAGATTGTTCATTGTTAAGGCCGAAGAAGGAGCTTTACTGGAACTGGTTACCCATGATAATGAAATACTTCGGCAAACCAGCCAGGATGACGGTTTTTTCCGTTTCGACTGGAGGCCTCAAAAGGCCCTGGAACCCGGCTGGCATAAAGTGAAAATCAAACTGATCTCCATTCGCGGAAAAAAGCCGCGGAAAAAAACAATCTGCGAAGGCCAGATCTTCATTCCTCACATCAACCAATATGCGTTCATATCAGATATTGATGATACATTTCTGATCTCACATTCGTCGAATCTCCGCAAAAGACTCTTTGTTTTACTTACCGAAAACGCGCATTCGCGAAAGCCCTTCGATGATGTGGTAGAACACTATCGCCTGCTTACCCAGGCGGGTGTGCGTGAGGGTGAGTTAAATCCTTTCTTTTATGTGTCGAGCAGTGAATGGAATCTCTACGACTATATCAACGAATTTTCCAAGGTGAATCATCTTCCCAAAGGAATCTTTCTATTAAACAAGTTGAAGATGTTCCGTGAAATCTGGAAAACCGGACAGAATAATCACAGCACGAAGTTTATGCGAATTGCGCGTATCCTGGATGCTTTTCCCGACCAGCAGTTTATCTTGCTGGGGGATGATTCCCAACAGGATCCGGTTATATATGCTTCAGTAGTGGATCATTTTCCACACCAGATAAAGGCCGTGTATCTTCGCAATGTATACGACCGCAATGCGGAGGTGGCCAATGCAGCGATTGCAAGAATTGAAAGCAGGGGAATTGCAGTTTGTCATTTTGAGCATAGTTCCGATGCCATCATTCATTCCAGATCAATTGGTCTGATTGATTAATCGCACCAGGTTATTCTGTCCTTTACTATTTATTATCACCCCTGATGAACTGGCACGATGTTTTTGCCCCCTCGGTTACAAATAAATAAGTATGGAAAAAAACTTAAATGATGCCGCTGCACCGAAAAAGCTACAGGAGCTCGCGGATAAAATCCGGGTTTGTATGTTTATTACAAAACCGGAAGAGGAGCAAAGTTCGAGACCGATGGCCACCGTAAAAGCAGAGGATGATGGTACGCTGTGGTTCTACACAAAACAATCATCGGGTAAAACAGATCAGATAGAACAGGATCATGATGTTCACCTGGTATATGCCGATCCATCCAGTCATAGTTATATGGATATCTGGGGAAAGGCGCAGATAGTGACAGATAAGGCGAAAATAAAAGAATACTGGAGTCCATTTGTGAAAGCATGGTTTCCCGGTGGTGTGGATGATCCGGAGATTTGTTTGCTAAAGGTGAAGCCGCAGTCGGCTTATTATTGGGACAGCGACACTGGTAAAATGGTTTCATTTTTTGCCATGATCGCATCGGCCGTAACAGGTAAAAGACTGGTAGAAGGAAAAGAGGGTGAACTGAATGTGGGCGGATAAGCCTGTGACAATATTTCTACAATTCGAGCCTCCTTATCCGGGAGGTTTTTTTAAAAATCAAATTCACGAACGCTTTCATCTTTCATCAGCTTTTCGATAAAAGCATTGTGTTTCTTTTCCGATCCGCTTACACTCCATGTGCCCATAATATTCTCGCCGATCCGGCTCTGGCGGTTTCTTTTAAAACGGAGATGTTCATTCCGAAACATTTCTTCGTAGCGGTGCAAAGTTTCGTGTTTATAGTCGCACATGATGCGGTAATTGCGGGTTTGATTTGTTCTTTCTATAAAATCTTCCAGGTAGGTAAGTACATACAGTGAAATCAGCGAAAAAACGGTTCCTGCAAGAACGATCTTATAGAAGCCGGCGCCGGCGGCCATTCCCAGCGCGGCAACGGCCCATACGGTTGCGGCGGTGGTTAGGCCTTTTACCCGGCTTTCTTCCTTAAAGATAACTCCGGCACCCAGAAAGCCAATGCCGGTAACAATGTTGGAAGCGATCCGGTCGCCACTGCCGGTAACAAATATGGAAATCATTGTGAACAGGCAGGAACCGATGCTGATAAGTATTAGAGTTCGCAAGCCTGCATCTTTGCTGGCATATTCGCGTTCGGCTCCTACAATTCCACCTACCGCCATTGAAAGCAGAATCCGCAAGACAATAGTTTCTGTTTCCGGCATAATAAGTTTTTAAGTAAAGTACGCAAGCTTCAGACCAGATCAACTGGCATACGCTTTATTATATTAGAAAAAAGTTTTATGAGCAATAAGAAACCCCATGAAGAGATTCCGGATCAGAATACCGGTGGTTCCAATGATATTGAATACAGCCATGCCTGTAAGGATCCGGCCGATGCCCGGGCCTTGTATCAGGAAGCGAAAGAGCGTCTGCTTTCGGTAAACAACTGGCAGGAATATGCCGGGAAAGGCTCTGCCGGATTCCAGCTCTTCGATCATAAAGGCGAAAAGGTTGAGCGTAAACTGCAGAAAGGCGATTTTTTTCAGATTGATATTCCCGGTCCCGGATCCAAAGCGGGGGATGGGTACGACTGGGTGCAGGTGGAAGAAGTGGAAGAGCAGGGATCAGCTGATTCCGATTGCCTGTTGATCCGCGTTAGACCAACGCAGAGTCCGGTGAATTCCAAAAAAGATGTTGCGCATTTTTTCTCTGAAGAGGCGAGCAGTAATTTTTTACTGGAGAGAAAAGGGGTAGTATTGCTGGCGGCGGTTTATGGCCGAAATGAAGTTCCCAATACTAAAACCGATGGTTTGCTTGATAAAGCCCGGAACTTTCTGATAGGTGGGCCAGCGGCTGCAGGAGTATCCAAATTACAGTGGAAAAGTCTGGTAAAGGGCTTGATTGGCAGATAGATCTTAATGTTTCATTCCTGAAAATGATCCGTACCTTTTCTGGTCAAGATTCTCAATTATGCAACAAGAAACAGGAAGACGATTCGATTTATATGAACAGCAGGTAGAGCGGGAAATGCAATCCTGGATTCGTAAAGTAAACCGCAAATCAACCCTGGGAAATCAACTGGCGAAATCGGCGCAGACGAAGATCAATGAAATGATTCCCGAAAAGATTCACCAGGCTATTACAACTACTGTAAAGCAAATGGTGCGTGGCGTATTGTATGGGGCTTCCTATACTGCTCCGGATATTGCGCAGGATCTAAGTTTTCAGGAAAGAGAAAATCTGGTTCTGCAGCGGATCGAATTTTACAAGCGAACCGCGGCGGCAGAAGGTGGGATAACCGGCATGGGGGGAATCATTTCAGGCATTGCCGATTTTCCCTTATTGCTCGGAATTAAGCTTAAACTGCTTTTTGATATTGCCGCCTTTTACGGCTACCCGGTAAAAGATTTTAAAGAGCGACTGTACATGCTCTATATTTTTCAGCTTGCATTTTCAAGTCAAACCCATCGTAAGCTGGTATTCAGCCAGATTGAAAACTGGGACCAGTTTGCCGCCACTCTGCCCGATGATATCAACCAGTTCGACTGGCGAACCTTTCAACTTGAATACCGGGATCACATCGATCTGGCCAAGATGGCACAGCTTGTTCCTGTGATAGGAGCGGTGGTAGGGCTGGTAGTCAATTACCGGCTGGTTCGCAAACTGGGCGATACGGCGATGAATTGCTACCGGATGCGATATTTTAAAAAATAGAAACGGATTACATACGAGCAAGGGTATAGAACGCTGGAAAAGTTTAGGTGAAACCGCTTACACCGGGAATTTCAAGAATTAAATTTTCTCCAAATAAGGAGGCGGGGGTATGGTAACCGGGCGGATATTGTCCGGATAAGATCTTTTGGGCAATCAGCAGGCTGGTTTCTGCTGTCATTGTATATCCATCGGGGCCGCTCAGCCGGGCGCTAACTTTTTCATTTTTTGAATTTGTGACTTCCCCAAAAACAAAGCTGCGGGCTTTTTTTCTGATTTCCACCGAAGGTCCGGATGGAATCCGGCGTTTAACAAAACGCGCGGCCGCCTTTCTAAAGAAGCGGGTGCGCAGGATCCAGTTAAACAAAAATTGAAATCGAAGAATTTTATAAGCAGAAACAGGAACCCCGGTATACGTAACAATATTCGGAATGCCGGTACTGGTATAGGCCGTTGAAACATCACCCCATGGGATCGACATCATAAAGAACCGATGACCTTCAAAAAAAACTTCGAGGAATTTTTTTCCAACCGGAACTTTTTTTAGTTCGCCATTAACACGTTCAAAACCTTTAGAGCCCAAACTGCCCACCATTGTAGATGCGGTTCCATGAGACAGTCCTCCGTTTACGGTTACAAAAGCCAGGTTAAGATGGGTAGCGTTGGGCAGTCTGTTTTTGAGGTGCAGGGAGATACAGTCGGTTGGCACTACATCGAAGCCGGCACCGGGAAGGACAAGGATACCGGATTCCGCCGCTTCCCGATGTTTTGCTTTGGCCATTTCAAAAACGTTTATTTCACCGGTGATGTCGAGATAATGAATCCGGCATCGGATACATGCATCTATCATCGGTTCGGCAGTAGCAATGAACGGACCGGCACAATGTAGCACCAGGTGCATCCCTGCAATAGATGCATCCAGCGTTTGCGGATTCAGGTCGAAGATTCTGAATTCCAGATCAAGCTCCGCTGCCAGTTCACCAATGGCTTTTTCATTTCTTCCCGCCAATATCGGATGCAGGCCTTTTTCTTTTGCAAGGCGGCTGATGATCCTGCCCGTGTATCCGTTGGCGCCATAGATCATAAATTTTCTCTGATTTTCCATAATTAAATCAATTATCAGGTGCTAAGCAAATAGATCAACAGGCAGATGAGTATTGTCAGAATAAATACCAACAGCGGCATGTACAAATCCCAGTAGTGATGGCGTTTTCTATTCTTCGCATATTGGTTAACGGTATCCAGTGATGCATGGTCATCTTCCGCCAGTTTTTTAAATCTTTCCATTACTTCGGGCAGATAGCGATACTGAAGAAGTTTGCTGGCATCCAGCAGGTCATTGATAATAAGGCGAATGATAGCAGGCTCATTCGCCTGTTTTAAAACCTGAAGATTGGTATCGGAAAGAACTTTTTTAATCTGGAATAAAAGGGAAACCTGATCTGGACGGAATGAACTTAGATTATATACATAACGGCGGAGCCTGCTGGCATCGGAATAGATGCGCTGCGGCGTCGGAATTTTTCTGGCCTCTTCACTGTCGAAACCATATTCCTTATCATAATTATACCGGCTGGTGGGTTCCGAAAGAACACTGTATGCCTCTACAAGATCCCTGAAATGTAGGGAAGCTTCCACATTTTGCGGGTTTTTATCGGGATGATATTTCTGCGCGAGTTTACGGTACGAGCGTTTTATCTCATCGGCCGATGATCCCGGAAATACCTGTAACAATTCATAATAATCCTTTCGCATTACGAATGAGCAAATTAGCGAATAAGAGCTTCTGATTTGTACTCAATGGCACGGTTTTTTTCACTTTATTCAAAACGATTATTATGGACAGATTAGAATTAAAAGGAAGATGGAACGAAATGAAAGGAAAAGTTAAACAAGAGTATGGTGATCTGACAGATGATGATCTGAAATACGAAGAAGGAAAGGACGATGAACTGTTGGGCCGTCTTCAAACCAAGTTAGGAAAAACCCGCGATGAGGTAGTTAGCTGGCTGAAGTCGCTTGGATAATACGGGTTTTTGAAATCCGGGCAAACCGGAAGCATAGGCATACCTGTTATGGAGCAATCCATCACAGGTATGCCTTTTTTATTGGGTAGCCTAAATTAATATTTGCGTTTCAGCAGATCAGCGATCAGGGCCGTCCATCCCTGCTGACTGGCGCCCATGCCTCTGCCTGTATTGCCATGGAAATATTCGAAAAACATGAGGTTGTCGCGGAAAAAGGGATCGTTCTGAAATTTTAATTCTTCTCCAAACGCGGGTCTCCTGCCCTGGGCATCGATCAGAAATAAAGCGGAAAGTCTTTTCGTCAGCACCTGCGAAACCTCATTCAGGTTTAGAAACTGACCCGAACCCGAAGGGCATTCCACTTTGAGGTCTTCCCCATAGTAAAAATAAAATTTCTGAAGGCTTTCAATGATCAGGTAGTTTAATGGCATCCATACAGGGCCACGCCAGTTGCTGTTTCCGCCAAACATATCGTTTGTTGATTCGCCCGGGGTGTATTCAATGCGAAATTTATTTCCGGCCAGATCCACTTCGAAAGGAACATTTTCATGGTATTTCGACAATGAACGCAAGCCATAATCTGAAAGAAATTCCGTTTCGTCCAGCATCTTATCGAGGATCTTTATAATCTCATTTTTACGCAGCAGACTCAGCAGGTGTTTTTCG
>JAEZAY010000028.1 GCA_023427575.1 Bacteroidota bacterium
GTAAAAAGCAGATTTTTTCATGATTAATTTTTTAAAGAGATTTTTGATTGATCGGAATTTGTAATCTGAAATATATATTCCGGCCCATTTCATCGGTGAAATAGCGGAAGCTGTTCATGTATTCACGATAGCGGGTGTTTTAAAGATTTTTTACTCCCGCATAAACCCGTACCGGAAATTTGGAAAATGCAATGGTGGTGGAAAGATTCGCGTTCAGCAATGCATAACCGCCGGGTGGTATCTTGTAATCGTATTTTACATTGGGGTCAGAAGGAACCCTGCTTTGTTTTGAAACATTCACCAGTTCCACTGAAACCGAATTGGAAGAACTGGAAGCAAGATCCGGAATATGGAAGCTAAGCTCATTTGTGAACCGGTCTGAAGGCATCAGAATCAGCCAGTCGCCGCTATTGCGGTTGGTCGCCCTTAAAATCGAAGCTTTCGAAGTGAAACTTAATATGGATGCCGGTTTTATCGTAAGCGCCAGGTCGGTTCCTTTTAATAAAGCATCCGTTTGTTTATAGCTGAATTTCGGAAAGGCCCCGGCAATGGTCAGCACAGGATCTGAAGGCATGGGCTGCTGATAAATAAAGCGATCGATGGAATTATAATAGATAATGGCATTGAGTTCAACGCTGCCCTCTTTGTTGCTGTAGTTCAGTCCGGCAGCTATATTTTTAGCTTTTTCAGGCTTCAGCATAATATCTCCCTCTTCGTAGGTTGCTGTACCATGATGTATCCCGTTGCTCAATAATTCGTTTACATGCGGGGCCCGGCTGGAAAGTGATATTGATGCATTCACTTTGATCTGCGGGCTAATGCTGTAAATGGCATTAAAAGAAGAAGCAAGGGTGGAAAAAGAAAAATCATGATTAATCTGCGACCCATTGTAAACCAGCCTGCGGGTATCTATTTGCTTATTGTCGAACCGGATTCCGCCCTGCAACTGCCATTTATGCTTTGAATATTTCTCTATCCAGTAGGCGCCGGCGGAGCGGGAACTGTAATTTGGGATAAAATACCTTCCGCTATAACTGTTTTCCTGCTGCATCAATGAAATCCCTACGGTACCATTCAGGTTTTTAAAAGCGGGATGATCCCAGGAAAGGTCTTCCGAAACAGTTAGTATAGCCAGGTCGAGCTGCGGGTTCGGATTGGAGTTGCTTCGCGTAATATCAAATTCCTGGCGGTTATTGTATTGGGCGGCCACCTGAATATTAAACCGGTGTTTGCCACTGCTGATCCCCGACCTCAACTTAAAAAGATGATGCGTTACTTCCTGATTGGGACGATAGATCCGGTAGGTATTTTCGCCGGTAAACTGGGATGCCGGCTTTTCTCTGCCAATTGATTCCAGCAAATCGGTCAGATTTCCGATATGTGAGCCTTTGAAGATTCCCACCCGGGTTTGAAACTGGCTGTAAAAAGCCTCTATATGATAGGAAGTTTTTTTCCACCCGGCGCTAAGGGAAAAGTTCTTCTCGCGGCTGCCGGTATTATTCAGCCGGTAGTCGGGAGTGGCTACATTGGCCGATCTTTTCAGGCTGCCCTGTACCCGGTAACTGAATTCAGGAAGATTTTTTAACTGATGTTCCAGAGACCCGTTCAACACATACTGCCCGTTATTGGTATAATACATGGTATTGAACTCGCCCGAGATTCCCCGGATAAAACGCAAAGGCTTCGGTTCCACCAGAATCACTCCGCCGATGGCATCTGAGCCATAACGAAGTTCATCCACCCCTTTCACTACCACCAGTTTTTCGGCCAGGAACACGTCTACTTCCGGGGCTTGTTCATTCCCCCATTGCTGCCCTTCCTGCCGAACGCCATTGTTGATGGTCAGGATCCGGTTTCCATGTAACCCATGAAATACCGGCTTTGCAATGGAAGAACCCGTTTGCAGCATGGTTACTCCATTAATCCGCGATAACGCTTCAGCGAACGACTGGCCCCGGGTGAATTCCAGTTCCCGACCGCTGAGTTCCTGCCGAATTCCAGTTGGAACAATGCTTCGCGGCGCCGCAATCGTAACCGATTCCAGCAGATTTTTTTCATGCGGCAACAAAACATCAAGGTGGCGGTTCCGGTTCAGGGTAAGATTTCGTGTAACGGGTAAACATCCAATATGACTGATCACAACCGTATAAACTCCCTCGCACAAACCGGTAAAAACAAAATCACCCAGCGAATCCGTGGTAACGGAACGATTTAGCTGGCTAATGAAAACGGTGGCCCCTTCCAGCTTTTCGCGGTTATCACTGTCTTCCACATGACCCGTAATTGAAAAAGCACAATCCTGTGCAAACGTATTTGTTGCCGTAAACAGCAATGCCGTAATTAATAGAAATCGCATTCAGGTATTCATTAATGGTTCCGCAATAAATTAACTCTATCCAATTCAGGACAGGGTTGGCGGACCACGCAGGAAGGCGGCCGGAGCTGAAATATGGGGAATTTGAACCGGGAGTTTACTGGAAAAGGATGATACCGGAATTGCAGGCGGAATCGTTAAAGGATCCGTATAAAGTACAAAAGGAGTCTTGACCAGTTCTCCACCCATTTCACAGCGGAACCCGTCTTTCGTTAATACGGGCTGGCCGGGTTCTGTTTTAAGAATTGGGTGACTATGGCTTGTGATGATATCATGTAAAAGCTGACGCGGGGCAATGCTCAGCGTAAATACGCCAAGCAAAAGCAGGCAGAGCAGCTTTCGAAAAGATATCCTGGTAAAATTTGCCACAATGTTGCAAAAATAGGATTTTCCTTATGAAAGAAATTCGTTTAGGAAAATTTAATGTTTCCGCTGACGGATCAGGTTCCGGAGTTCGTTTAGGTTTTGCTTTATCAGGTCGATGGCGACCGGGTCATTCAGCTTGCGGTTTTCATCCAGTTTCTCTTTCACTTTAGCAATAAGAATTTCGGGTTTTAGAACAACCGGCATATTCAGATACTGGAAAATAGGCTTAAAGGCCATTTGCATCCGGATCGTTCCCCACATTCCCGGCGTTGCTCCCATTACCGAAACCGGCTTATTCATCAGGGGAGAATCCTCACCACGGCTGGCCCAGTCAATCGCGTTTTTAAGAAATCCCGGAATGGAATAATTGTATTCGGGCGAAACAATCAGAATGCCGTCGGCTTTTGCCAGCTTTTCCCGGAACTGCTGTACCGGTTCCGGCCTGGAGGCTGCGGCTGGTAGGTCCAGGTCGCCATTGTAATGCGGGATTTGGGTGATATCAGCGATCTCCAAATCCATTCCTTCGGGCATTATCTCCCTGATCGATTCCAGAACGGCCGTATTAAAAGATTGTTTGCGCAGACTGCCGGAAATCCCAATAATTCGGACTGACTGTTCCATAAAATGCTTTTATCGTTTAATTGCTACTTAAACAACTATCATACCCCCGAATCAGTGCTGTCCGGGTAGTTTTCAATTCACCCGAAACCTTATCAATAATGAATTAGGAGCAGTCACTGTAAATGACCCCTTCCACTTTTTTTCTAAATAAAAGTGGAGCAAAAAAATCGGGCTGCGGAATAAATCCTAAAAATTGAACTCCCGGCTAGATAAAAACAAGTCACAGCGAAAGAATATATTTCCGAGTCTGGAGTCGGGAGTCTTCACGTCGTCCGTTTTAAATTTGCACATTTGCACATTATCATATTATCACATTATAACTGCCGTCCGTTTCAATTTTCTTAACGGATTTCTTCCGAGGCCCGGGGAATACATCTTACCCCGACACCTATGACCTCCGAATAGGATAATTG
>JAEZAY010000093.1 GCA_023427575.1 Bacteroidota bacterium
TTTTCCGTTCGCTATAAGCTTCGAACTTCGCTAAGCGCCGGATATTATGAAATAACGGTCGGGGGCGATGATGGGTACCGGTTCAGTATAAATGGTGGCAGCAACTGGGTTATCGATAACTTCGGACTTCACTCCTATACCACCAGTTCGATTGTGATTTATCTCTCGGGATCTGTTGACATGGTGCTTGAATACTTTGAAAACGAAAATCAGAACAGGGTTTCTTTTAGTATGCAAAGAGCCTGTGTGAGTACTGCCCAGCAAACGGCCTTTGGCACCGGAAACATCTGGCAGGGCTACGTATATGATGGAACCAGTTTTAATGTATTTAAAGGAACTATCGCGGCCGGAACCCCTGCTTCCGCCGATTTTAGTCAGAATTTTGGCGGTGATAATGTAATGTTTAGTACTTCAGATTGCGCTCTTCTTACCGAAACGTTCAGCGTCCGGTTTAAACTGCGGAAGCATTTCGCGGCCGGAAATTATCTCATTACCGTTGGAGGTGATGATGGTTTTCGGTTAAGCATCGACGGTGGTAACAGCTGGATAATTGACCGTTGGTTCGACCAAAGTTACTTTTCCGTTTCTCACCCGGTAAATTTAAGCGGCAGCATCGATCTTGTACTGGAATATTATGAGAACGGCGGCGGCAATAATCTGAGTTTTCAGATTACCGGTTCCCTGCTGCCGGTAAAAATCTCGGGTTTTACCGGCCGGGCAGAAGCTACACATAATTTTTTGAGCTGGAACGCGGCCGGAGATACTAAATCGGATTTTGAAATCCAGCGAAGCCATAATGCCATCGATTTTAAAACGATTGCAGAGATAAAAAGCAGGAATGCAGGGTCTTCATCAGTTCAAAACTACAGCTATGCTGACCACAACATTCAGGAAAAAAATCATTACTACCGGATCCGGGTAAACGAAATTGGCGGTAGTTACAGATCTTCCAATATTGTGTTGGTCGAAAATAAAGAACCTGCCGGGATCAGAATCTTTCCCACTGTTGCCGTACAGGATCTAATTAGTCTTCGATCGAATACAGAATCAGGAATACTGAAAGGCATTATGACCGATCTGGAGGGCAAAATTCTGGTAGTAAAAACCTGGACAAAGATAATGCCCGGGCAAAGATTGGATTTTCAAATCAACCGGAGCCGAATCAGGCCAGGCACCTATTTTCTAATAATTCAGTCCGGAAACAGAAGAAAAATCGTTCAGCGGGTGATTTTAAATTAACATGCTACCTGAATGGATATAGAAAAACGAAGAGGAGATCCATCCGCTGATACGGATGCATCTCCTCTTCACCTAACTGCTTTGATAACTCAGAACCATTGTAGCTGGGGGATAATTTTCTATGCCTTATCAATAGTAAATCTGGCGCATTCATTGTAAATAACCTCTTTCCCTTTTTTTAGAAGAGTTCCGTCTGGATGCATTCTTTGCAGGCTATTGACTTTTTTTCTTTGAGCGAAAATCACTTTTTCCCTATAAACCCGAACCTCAATGTGTCAGAACTGAAATCCGATTCCCACTTTAAAACCCCGGTTGTAAGAGTTAAGGTTTTTATTTTTATCGAGGCGACTCAAACCATGATCATAAGACGCATTGATCGAAACGCCGTTGGCAAACTGGAATCCGGCGCCTCCTACCAATGAAAAATCATAGCGGTTAAACTGTTCGGTAAGATCCATATTGCGGTTCAGGACGTTAAAGCCTAAAGCGCCCGCACGAACATTCAAATTGCTGGCCGCAAGATAAGAAAGCTGGGGACCTGCGAACAGCTTAAACCCTTCACCCAGGTTGGCAGTCAGCAATACCGGAATATCGATATAGTGCGATTGCATCTGAGCTCTGGCGGAAGCACCCAGGAAATCAAGCTTATCCATTTGCAGGTCTCCTTTAAGCGTGAATCCCTTTTGTGAATAATAGATTCCGGGCTGAACAGAGATCATTTCGCTTAACGGAAGATCAGCATAGGCGCCTGCAAAAAATCCTGTTCTCCCGGTATGGGTTACATAGCCATTGGTAAATTCGGCGAGATCTGTCAGTGTTGAAACCGCATCGCCTTTCCAGGAATAAGAGCTTAGCCCGGCCCGAATTCCAATTTTAGATTGTGCATGTACGTTAGTTGCAGAAAATATAAGAGCGATCAGTGAAATGGTAAATATTCTTTTCATATCCTATGGCGTCCGGTTCTTTGTTAAACCATCCATAGCTATGAATAAAAGCGGGCGCTTCTGTTGAAATTGTAAAACAAAAGATTTCGTTAATGCCTTAACCGGCCTTTTCCACGGCATGGCCACCGAATTCATTGCGTAAGGCCGCCACGATTTTTCCGGAGAAAGTATCTTCCTGTTGAGAGCGGTATCGCATCAGTAAAGAAAGGGCTATCACGGGGGTTGCAAGACTTTTTTCCAATGCCGTTTCAAGCATCCACCTGCCTTCGCCGGAAGAATGCATAATGCCTTTGATAGAACTCAGCTTTTCATCTTTTGAAAAAGCATTCCGGGTGAGTTCCATCAGCCAGCCCCGGATCACAGAGCCATTGTTCCATAATTCGGCCACCTTCTCATGCTGGTAACTGAATTCACTGCGTTCCATCAATTCAAAACCTTCTGCAATGGCCTGCATCATTCCGTATTCGATTCCATTATGAACCATTTTTGCAAAATGGCCGCTGCCCGGCTCCCCGCAATGCAGGTAACCCCCTTCAACTGCAATTGCTCTGAAGACGGGCTCACAGTAAGTAAAAGCTTCTTTTCTTCCGCCAACCATGGCACAAACCCCGTTCAATGCGCCGGAGGTTCCACCGCTGGTGCCACAGTCAAGATATTCAATTTGCCGGGCCGCCAGTTCCTCAGCTCTGCGTAATGAGTCTTTATAATGCGAATTTCCCCCATCAATTATAATGTCGCCAGCCCGAAGATGATCTTTCAGCAAGGCAATGGTTTCGTCTACTATTGGCCCCGATGGAACCATCAGCCAGATCAGTTTTCGAGCGGGCAATTGTTCAGCCAGCGACTGAATGGTATCCGCCACTTTAATCCCCTGCGCCGCCAGTTGTTTGCCCGGCTCGGGCATGATATCGTACGCCACTACCGTAAATTGATTGCGATGCAGATTCAGTGCGAGATTAAACCCCATCTTTCCCAGTCCGATTAATCCGATCTCCATTCGAAACGTTTTATTGTTAAAAAATGATTCGCCCCTCAGTTCGTATCAAACAGATCCTGAACTGCCGGGTATAAAGCATTGTAAATTCTAAAGTTCTTTAAATAAATCGCATGATCTTCTTCGTTCGGCATAATCACAACCGGATCACCAAAAAAATGCGCGGCTTCATCCAGGTCGTTGATCACCCCCAGAGCATTATAACCCAGAATGACGGCACCAACAGAGGATGCGTCGGAGCTGTTGAGCAGTTTCACCGGCTTATTAAACACCGAAGCAAGAATCTTCACCCATTCCGGGCTCTTGATGAATCCCCCGCTTGCCATAATATTTTTCGCAGGTCCAATGCTGGTTTCAAGCTGATTCAGCACCTGGTACAGGGCAAAACAGATTCCCTCCACAATGGCCCGCATGAAATGACTCTGGTTATGGATGGCTTTTATTCCAAAAAACATGGCTTTAGCGTCGGCATTCCAAACCGGCGAACGTTCCCCATTTACATAAGGCAGAAAAACGAGTCCATCAGAACCGGGGGGAGCTTTTAAGGCCGTATCTACAAACCATTTAAAATCGGAAGATTCCACAAAAACCCGGTTCAGGAAATTCTCGGCATACCATTTCAGTAAATTCCCCGCATTGTTCAATGGTCCGCCGGATATGTACAATTTATCATTGAGAATATAATTGAACAGTCTTCCGGAACTGTCGAAAGGTTTGGATCCGGTCATCCGAACGGCGCCGCTGGTTCCAATGGTTACCGACACATCGCCTTCGCCCAGTGCATGGCTGCCAAGATTGGCAAGACATCCATCACTGGCGCCAATGATAAACGGAATTTTCCCGGAAATTCCGGTAAGGTTCAAAAACCCGGCGTTTATTTCCGTTATCACGGAACCAGTGCCAACGGGAACCGATAGCTGCGATTCGCGAATGCCTGCCAGTTCTAATGCTTCCTCATTCCAGTTCAGGGTATAGATATCAAAAAGTCCGGTGGCCGATGCCAGCGAATGATCAATAAGGTACTGACCCGTGAGTTTAAAGAAGATATATTCTTTTATGGAAATGAATTTGGCAGACTGCCGGAAAACGGCCGGCTGATTTTCACGAAGCCAGATCAGTTTGCATAGGGGCGACATGGGATGCACCGGCGTTCCTGTTCGCCAGGCGAGTCTTTCTGCCCGGTTTTCCTCCCGGATCTTTTTTGCATAAGCCCGGCTGCGCAAATCAGCCCAGGTCATCAGATTTGTAAGAGGCTTGCCATTAATATCCAGCGCCATCAGCCCATGCATAGCCGAACTAAAGCTGATTCCGATCAGCTGATGATCACGCAGATGGTTGATGAGCGAGTTCAATACCTGCATGGCGGCTCCGAATAACATTTCGGGATCATGCTCATGAAAGCCATCGCCACGGGCCGGAAGCGCACTGTAAGCAGCAGAAGCCTCGCCGATCATTTCGCCCCCGGGCGTAATGGCAACGGCTTTGGTATTTGAAGTTCCTGAATCGATCCCGATAAGATACTGCAAGCTGTAGATTGAGGTTAGAAAATGAAGAAGCAGCAATCCGGCGCCTGCCGCGGGCTTCAATTACATACTAAATATATAAAGCAAAGCGCAAAAGGGAAAAAGATCTGCAAAGCTTCTATTTCACATTCTTTGCATCTGCCTTATATAATCTCTTTTAACTTGTTCACTACAAAATCTACCTCTTCCCTTGTATTTTTTTTGCAGAAGGAAAACCGGACAGTGACCTGATTCGGATTGTTATTGACGGCTCTGATCACATGCGAGCCCTGGTCGGCCCCGCTGGTGCAGGCGCTGCCACCACTGGCACAGATTCCATTTATATCCAGGTTAAAAAGGATCATTTCCGATTTTTCCGTTTTTGGAAACGAAGCGCTAAGCACGGCATATAAAGATTCACCCAATGGGTCGCCATTAAAAAAAACGCCATTGATGTTTTTTTTCAATGAATCCATCATGTATTTCTTCAGTCCGGAAATGTATTTTTTGTCTGCTTCATAATGCTGGGTAGCAAGTTCGAGGGCTTTTGCGAAGCCAACGATCCCATACAGATTTTCCGTTCCCGCCCGCATGTTTCGTTCCTGGCCCCCCCCATAGATGTATGGATTGATCTTGACATTTTCATTTATATACAAGATCCCAACGCCTTTTGGACCATGAAATTTATGGCCGGCTCCGGTAATAAAATGCACGGGCGTGTTGCGAAGATCGAAGGGAAAATGGCCCACGGTTTGAACCGTATCGGAATGATAGATAGCCCCGTATTTTTTGCAAATATTTCCCACCGCATGTATATTGGTGATATTGCCAATCTCATTGTTTGCATGCATCAGGGTAACCAGGCTTTTTTCCTTTTTCGAAGCCAGCAACTCCTCCAGATGCTTCAGATCGATATGACCATTCGGCAAAAGATTCACATAGCTCAGGCTAACCCTTCCGCTACAGGCAATATGTTCCACCGTATGCAATGTAGCATGGTGTTCAATCCGCGATGAAATGATATGCTGGCAGCCCAGGTCATAAACGGAAGCATTGATGGCCGTATTGGAACTTTCCGTTCCGCCGGAAGTAAAAAAGATCTCGGCGGGATGAGCATTCAGAATGGAGGCAACCGATTTGCGCGCATTTTCAATAGCGAGCCTGCTTTCGCGCCCATACGAATAAATGGAAGAGGGATTCCCAAACTTTTCAGTCAGGAATGGCATCATAACTTCCAATACCTGCGGATCAAGAGCCGTTGTTGCGGCATTGTCGAAATAAACTCTTTGCATAGAGGCGCAAAGATAGGAAAAGGAGATTTTTACTGTCTATATGAATTCCTTGATATCCTGCATTAACCGCAAAGCAATATTGTTGGCAGTGGTTTCAAAATTACTTTCAGCATAAATACGGATGATCGGTTCGGTATTCGATGTACGAAGATGAACCCAGTCGGAATCAAATTCAATTTTTAAACCATCTTCAGTATTGATTGGTTGTTTTTTGTATTTTTTTTGGATCTTATTGAAGATTTCCTTCACATCAATCCCGTTTTCAAGTTCAATCTTATTCTTACTGATGAAATAATCCGGATAACGGGCCCGGAATGAACGCATCCCATTTTTATGAGAGGCCAGTGCACTCAGAAACAAACCAATTCCGATCAGGGCATCTCTTCCATAATGCAGATCCGGAACAATGATGCCTCCATTTCCCTCACCACCAATCACCGCATTTACTTCCTTCATCCTGGAAACAACATTCACTTCGCCAACAGCAGACGGAAAATATTCCCCGCCATTTTTCAGGGTAATTTCTTTCAGAGCCTTTGTACTGCTCATATTGCTGACCGTATTGCCCGGACGTTGTGATAGAACATAATCCGCCACGGCTACCAACGTATATTCCTCGCCAAACATGCTGCCGTCTTCGCATACGAAACAAAGGCGGTCTACATCCGGATCCACAGCTATTCCGATATCGGCTTTATGCTTGCGTACCGCAGCGCTTAATTCGGCCAGATTTTCCGGAAGCGGTTCGGGATTATGAGCAAATTTTCCCGTCAGTTCGCCATTGATAATCACTACATCTTCAATTCCCAATGCCTTAAGAAGGGGCGGAATAAACAGCGCGCCGGTGGAATTAATCACATCAACAACCACCCGGTAATTTTTTGAACGAATCGACCCGGCATTTACCAGGGGATAATTTAAAACGGCATCAATGTGCTGCTGCAGATAATCCTTACCGGTACTATACGATCCCAGCTTATCTACCGGTACAAAGCCAAACTTTTCGTCGGATGCTTTTTCCAGAATCACAGCACCATCGGCAGCACTGATAAATTCGCCATGCTGATTCAGCAGTTTCATGGCATTCCATTCTTTGGGATTATGACTGGCAGTTATGATGATCCCGCCGGCAGCCTGTTCCCAAATCACGGCCAGTTCTACCGTAGGAGTTGTACTCAGGCCAAGATCAACCACATCCAAACCCAGACTATTCAAAGTGCTGGTAACAAGATTGGAAATCATGGTGCCACTGATTCTTCCATCGCGGCCTACCACTACTTTTCTATTGCTGTTGTTTTCTAATAACCAGCTTCCATAAGCTGCGGTAAATTTAACTACGTCGAGGGGGGTAAGATTTTCATTTGTTTTTCCTCCAATCGTTCCACGAATGCCCGATATGCTTTTGATCAATGCCACGGCTCTTTTTTGTTTTAGTTGCAAAAATAATAGATTGCTACCATGAATCCATTAACCAACAGGCAATTTACAGGATGGGATTAAAAGGCAGCCGGAGAACCTGGCTTTCCAGAAAGCTTCCCCGTTCGGCAAGTTTAGTTAAAAGTCGCCAGATTTTTAGGTAAATATTTGTTTGGAAATACCGGCACACTGGTTTCCCTCCGAACCGGGCGAAAGGTTTTGAATTAATATATTTCCGCCGCCTAAGAAAACCCTTACGGCATTAAGGCCTTTTTATCCCTTACTTTTGTCAAAATCCTCTTGTATGTCGGCGGAAACGGTAAGCAGGTTTACATCCTGGTTCAGCTCACCTTATTTTCACATGCTTCATAATAAAAGAGATAATGAAGAAGCAGGGCAGTTATTGAACAAAATCATCGGCCTGATAAAACCTGCCCCGGGGGCTAAAATGCTGAATGTTAATTGTGGCAATGGCGCCGACTCCAAAATTCTGGCCTCCTTTGGTTTTGATGTTACCGGCATCGACCTCATTCAGGAAAATATTGAACAGGCCAAACAACTCGAAAATGAAGGCCTGCATTTTTTCACCCACGATATGCGTTTGCCTTTCTGGATCAACTATTTTGATTTGGCTGTTAACTTGTTCACCCGGTTCGGATTTTTCCATACTGAAAGGGAAAATGGAAATGCGCTCCGTACCATGGCCAACTCTGTTAAACCCGGGGGTAACATTGTGATTGATTACCTGAATACGCATTACGCGGAAGACAATCTACAGCCCCGCTCGGAAGAAATGATCGGCAGGGTCAATTTTCAGATCACGAAATGGTTTGATGAAACACATTTTTACCGGAAAATAATTGTAGAAGATGAAAGCCGGGATGAACCCCTGGAGTTCCGGGAAAAAATCGCCAAATTTTCACTGGGCGATTTTAATGAAATGCTGGCTCTGCATCATATCCAGGTTAATGAGGTATTTGGAGATTATCAGCTTAACCCATATCATCTTCATAAATCTCCGCGATTGCTGATCCTTGGCTCAAAAAGAATTCCTCAATAAGTAAATACCAGGGTGGGCATTCCGGAAACTTCAAGCCGGATTTTATCCTGCAGCAGGCTACGCTCTTCCCTTTTTCCCAATTCGGAACCGGCATCAAAACGGATCACGGTGTAATTGGAAGCAAGCGGATGATCGGGTTTAAACTCATAGTTGTCCACCTCATTACCCATTTCCGACGCTTTATAGATAAAATATAAAAACTGCGTCGAATCGGTGATATGCCGGTAACGATAGATCCATACGGACC
>JAEZAY010000096.1 GCA_023427575.1 Bacteroidota bacterium
AAATCGGGCTCCGGAATAAATCCTAAAAATTGAAACTTCCGGCTAAATAAAAACAAGTCACAGCGAATCAATATAACACAGCAGCAGTAGGACTTACGGCCTTCAGAACATTTCCGGACTCTGCTAACAACTGTTTTTATTTTACGCCGTCCGTTTTCAATTTTCTTAACGGATTTTTTCCGATGCCCAGGCAATACATTTACCCGGACACTAACGATTTGAGGATTTGAAAATGGAAGGAAGGGAAGATAGAAATTATGAATATGCCATCCAACGGAAAAAACTTTTCCGTCCAATATTATTTTGAACAATGATATTATTATTGAGCCGAGAATAAGGGCTTCCTTTAATTCTGGTTTTTCTATGCCTGGCAAACCTGAATTCAGTCCTATATAATATTAATTTTTAAAGAAGCTGAATTCTATAATCCTTCAGTTGCCATTAAATGGTTTATCAATGCGGTTCCGCAGAACGTTTTATTTGATAGGTGTTTACGAAAGCATCTGATCCGGATAATCAAGTATTAATACTAAAACCTGATTTTAATCAGCTCTGAAAAGAATCAAAAGCAGCTTCTGCTTTTGATTTGGGTGATAGGTTTGCAATTCTTCTTATTGCCCATAACATATGTTCTGTATCTCCGTGATTGGTTTACGAAACATTTGTTTAATACCGTTCCTATGTACCCAGAGCCTCTGCACAGATTTCATATCCCGGTAATGGGGCTCGCGTTTACGATCGATTCGCCGGTGAAGGTGGCGCGATTCGGGATCAGTTCGGTTGTTTCGATCATTGAAGACCGGCTGAATGAAATGATGCGGAAGCAGTTGTACGAATTGCTGGGTGAACCCTATCAACCTATTTCCATCAATGAACCCGACTTCAGGGCCCGCAGAATTACAGATTACCTGAATCTTCTCGACCGGATCGTTCGATCACAGACAGAACTGCTCAAAAATTCCGCTTTTGAGCCCGGTACCGATCTGGTTAAGTACTTTGAAATGCTGCCGGATGAAAGCAGGCTAAAAAAGCTGTACCGGGAAATGATGGAAACAAAGGACAGTCCGGAAAAAGAAAAGCTTCGGGCCTGTTTACGATCCAAGGTTATTGCAGGAAGTATTGATGTGAACATCATGACCAAAACAGATCGTAATAATCATACAAATGCAGGCGCCCTTATTGAAGATGGTTCGGATGCGGTGGCCGCATTACGTGGTTATGCCAATAGCAATCTTTGCAATTCCTCGGTGGTGTTTTCTGCCGGTATGAACCCCCGCCTCTACAATTATCTTGAAAAGCTGGACCAGTTCCATGCCGATGAAAACGGCTCTTTCCGAAAAAAAATAATTGTGAAGGTCAGCGATTACCGATCAGCGCTTGTACAGGGTAAATATCTCGCAAAAAAAGGAATCTGGGTAAGTGAATTCCGGGTAGAGTCGGGATTGAATTGCGGCGGGCATGCGTTTGCTACCGACGGTTTTCTGCTTGGACCGATACTGGAGGAGTTTAAACAAAAGAAGCAGGAGTTAATATCAGCGATGTTTACCCTGTATGCATCCTTTCATGCGGCAGCGAACCAACCATTTCCACCCAAACCGCCAGTCCTGAATTTATCGGTTCAGGGAGGGATCGGGACATTTGAAGAGGCCAGTTTCCTCCATCAGCATTACGATATTACGAGCACCGGTTGGGGCAGTCCTTTTCTACTGGTGCCGGAAGCAACTACTGTAGACGATGATACATTATCATTGCTGGCGAAGGCCAAAACGGAAGATCTGGTTCTTAGTAATAATTCACCCCTGGGGGTTCCATTTCATTATTTAAAGGGGACCACCGCTCACAAAGAAAAGCTCGAACGGATTAAAAAGGGCAGGCCGGGAAGTCCCTGTACAGAAAAACATCTGGCCTTCAATACTGAATTTACAGACGAACCGATTTGCACGGCTTCTCATAAATATCAGAAACTAAAAATAGCCGAACTGGAATCAAAGCGTCTGCCCCCAAATGAAGCGGAGCGAGAGTTGTCGGCGATACTGGATAAAGAATGTTTATGCGTAGGGTTAAGCAATGCCGCTTCTGTGAGGTATGAACAGCCCTTCCTAAAACATCAAAAAGCCGTAACTGTTTGTCCCGGGCCCAATATTGCCTGGTTTAACAAGATCGTTTCGCTCCAGACCATGACCGATCATATATACGGTCGCACCAATATAATTGAAGCGAAGAACAGAGATCATATGTTCATTGCAGAACTGAATCTCTATATAACATATTTAAGGTCGGAAATTGAAAAAGAAGAAGCACCTGATGCAAAAAGAAAAAAATATTTTATCGGATTTAGCCGGAGCCTGTTAGAAGGAATTTCCTATTACAGAGAACTGAAGGAGGCAGCGAAAGAAAATCGCCCGGCTTTTGAACTTGCGTTAAACCGGGCCGAAAATCATTTGCTTGACCTGATTAACGAAAAGGGGTTGAATTAGTTTTTAATTTACTGGCAGTAGTAAAAATTCAAACCCTGTAACTGTTATAGGTAGGGTTCCCGCAACTTAACATACAAATAGTTAGAAATTCAGCAAAGCTTTCACCTTTTCGTCGAGCCTTGCACTGGCCATAAAGTTTTTTTCAAGATCCATGTTGAAAGGAACGGGTGTATCGAGTGATGCGCATCGTATTACCGGGGCGTCGAGATAGGAAAAACAATGTTCCGAAATCCAGGCGGCGATCTCGGCTCCAAATCCACCCGTAAGGGTCGCTTCATGCAGCACGATAACTTTGCCGGTTCTTTTTACAGATTCGCGAATAGCCTCATAATCGAGCGGGATTAAAGACCGAAGATCAAGAATATCAAAAGACAAGGAGGGGTTCTTCAGGGCATAATCATTTGCCCAGCGAACCCCGATTCCATAAGTGATGATCGAAATATCTTCTCCTTCTTCCAAAAGGTTTGCCTTCCCTAAAGGAATCTCGTAAAATTCTCCCGGAACGGGCCCCGCCACACTCCTGTACAAAGCCTTATGTTCAAAGAACATCACCGGATTCGGATCGTTGATAGCCGCGATCAATAATCCTTTTGCATCCATTGCTGAGGAAGGATAAACGACTTTCAGACCGGGAGTATGCGTAAACCAGGCTTCATTGCTTTGTGAATGAAAAGGACCGGCACCCACCGTACCGCCCGCCGGCATCCGGATCACCAGATCTGCATTCTGACCCCAGCGGTAATGGATCTTCGCCAGATTATTCACAATCTGGTTAAAGCCGGCGCTTACAAAATCGGCAAACTGCATCTCGATCACGGATTTAAACCCTTCCAGAC
>JAEZAY010000157.1 GCA_023427575.1 Bacteroidota bacterium
TTGTACAGAGTTCCATTGTTGCCTGGCCGGTGCAGGTTCAATGTGCGGTAACCCGTGGTCAGCGAGCCCTGTAAAAGTTTCCCATCTGCGGTTACATCTTCCGTGTAACTGGCAATGCGACCATTAGAAGAAAGAGCGTACTGTTTACGGAGGTGTTTCCAGCCTGGAAACTGCAAGGGTTTCCATACTTCCCCCGGAAGTTTTTTTATCATGGCCATGCCTTTTTTTTAAATTTACAAAAAAAGATACGCGAATTATAGCACCTGTTAAAGAATTATTTAACGGGTCAGAAGTTTCAGAAATTCGGCTTCATCTATGATTCGTATAGAAGAGATTTTCTTTGCTTTTTCAAGTTTCGAACCCGCATCCGCACCTGCAACGAGATAATGTAATTTGCTGCTTACGCCCGATAAGACCTGGCCTCCGTGCGATTCCACCATTTCTTCGGCTTCACTGCGTTTAAGGGTAGGCATTGTGCCGGTAAACAGGAATGATACCCCGCTAAGGTTCAGTTCTTCCGATCCCTGTTTTTTTGCGTTTACCACCATCACCCCGGATTCTTCCAGCTTTTTAATCATGGCGATATTATCGTCGTTATTGAAAAACTGGAAGATGCTTGCGGCCACTTTCGGTCCGATATCTTCCATGTTTCGCAGCTCATCCGTGCTCAGGCTGCGAAGATCAAGAATATGATGAACGGCATGCGCAAGCGTTTTTGCAGTGGTTTCCCCCACAAACCGGATACCCAGTGCGAAGATCAGGCGGTGCAATGGCTGCAGCTTCGATTTTTCAACCGAGGCTTTTAAATTGGTAATGCTCTTTTCGCCAAAACCTTCTGTCTGTCTAATCAGGTCAAAGGGTAAATGATAGATGCCGGGAATGTCTTTCAGAAAGCCGGCGCTAAAAAATTTTCGGATCAGCGCATCACCAAGGCCCCGGATATCCATTGCGTCCTTGCTGGTAAAATGGATCATTCGTTCCAGAACCTGTGCTTCACAATTGATATTATTGCATCGCCAGGCGGCCTCTTCGGGCTGGCGTACGAGCGTATCGCCACAAACCGGGCAAACAGAAGGAAAAACTATTTTTTCTTCACTGCCATCCCGGAGATCGGGCAAGGATTTTACAATATAAGGAATTACATCACCGGCCCTTTCCACCAGAACCCGGTCGCCGATCATCAGATCTTTTTCTTTGATCAGATCTTCATTGAACAATGAAACGGAACTTACGGTTACGCCTCCCAGTGGTACGGGATCAATTTTGGCAACCGGAGTAATGGAGCCGGTTCTGCCTACCTGAAACTCCACAGCACGCAATTTGCTTGTAGCCTGGCGGGCTTTAAATTTAAAAGCCATGGCCCAGCGCGGGTGATGGGTAGTCATTCCCAGCCGGTCCTGCAGTTCCACATCATTCACTTTTATTACCATTCCATCGATCTCATAAGGAAGATCATCGCGGCCGGCTTCAAATTCCTGGCAGTACTTAATAACAGCATCAACGCCCTTCAAAACTTTCTTTTCCCTGGCAGGAGTTCTGAAGCCCAGCTGGTACAAAAGTTCGAGTGCGCCTCCATGTGATAAAAGCGCTTCTGGAATTTCTGTTTTTGGTTTTAAGGAATAATAGCTTACATGATACAGGAACACTTCGAGGTTCCGGCGCCGCACTTCCGAGGGATCTTTTATCCGTAAAGAACCGGCAGCGGCATTTCTTGGATTGGCAAGCGGTGGAAGATTTTGTTCGGCAAGCTGATCGTTGTATTTCTTAAAACTTTTTTTACTCATAAGCACTTCACCGCGGATTTCCGCCGCTTCTATTCCATATCTGGAAAATCCGGCTGAAAGCGGAACCGTCCGGATCTGGCGGATATTGGTTGTAATATCATCGCCTTCCACGCCATCGCCACGGGTTACGCCGCGGGCAAGCAGATCATTTTCATACAAAAGAGAAATACTGGCACCATCAAATTTGGGCTCAACACAATATTCAATTTCCGGTAAACGCGCCATTTCACGCGCTTTTTTGTCCCATGCTATCAAATCAGACTCGTCGTAGGAATTCTCCAGCGACAACATCGGCACCAGGTGCGGAACCGTTATAAATTCCCTGGTAAGAACCGTTGCCACCCGCTGGGTGGGCGAATCGGAGCTGATCAGTTTCGGGTTTTCCTTTTCCAGCTGCTCCAGTGCTTTATACAACTGATCATATTCAAAATCGGAAATCAGCGGATCAAAATCTATATAATAACGGTATTCATGAAAGCGCAATACATCGCGTAAATCATGAATGCTTTCTACGGGAATGCCAGATTTTACCTGCTTCAGTAACTGAACACCCGCTGCCTGAAGTTCTCTGATTTGTTCGGCTGAATACATGAAAAAAGATTATACGCAAAATAAAGGCAGCTTATACAGATAAAAAAGGGTTGAACTAAGCCAACCCTTTTAAAAATATCATGTCCAAATTACTGTTTCCATTTTTCAATCGTAACCAGATTTATTTTTCCGGCATCCGATTTTAAAAGCTTCAGATTATCTATCGCACTGCCATCCGCTTTCAATGGCTCAAAATCCCAGCTATCGCCTCTGACGGGCTTAAACTCGATTTCCGATTTGGTTCCAAAAGCGGAAACGGCCACAGCAAGACGGTAAAGTGTTGGCTCTTGCATTACAAAAAGATAGGTTTTATCACCTACGTTCCATTCCGGATTTTGTAAAGATCCAACCAGTCGGATCTGGGAATTGGCAGGTGTTGATTCGGGCACCCGCAGCATCACTCCAACCGAATCACTGGTGGTTTTTAAGGTGCGGGGATCAATAATTTCAGGGTTGGGTTCAAGTAATGGATCATCCAGTGTTTTATCGCAGCTTATCGTTAGTAAGGCAATCGCGAACAATGGCAGCAGCAGTTTTTTCATATGCAATGTGTTTTTAATACATATTAGAAACTAAATGTAATACGATTTTTTTATATTCAATAAAATTCCTCAAAGCCCCCGGTTTGGTCCATGGCTATTTTTTTGAACCATCGAATTTTCGTGTAATTTAGACACATTAATACTGCTTCATGTCCAAACGATCTTTGCTTGCCCTGTTCCTGCCGCTGTTTTCATTGCCCTGTTTTTCCCAACTGGTTCAAACCAATCCGGTTTTTGTCCGCGATACCGATGCCGTCACCATCCGGTTCGATGTATCAAAAGGCAACCAGGCTTTTCTGAATGCGATCGATACAGCCTATGTGCATATCGGGGTGGTTCTGGGCGACAACCCTTCACCCTGGGACAGTGTTCCCTTTACCTGGGGAACCGCCAACCCCCTGGCAAAGGCAGGCTATATAGGATCTAACCGGTATGAATACACGATAAATAATGTAAGAAGTTTTTTTAAAGTTCCTGCCGGAGTGGAAATCAAAAAGATCGCGGTGTTGCTTCGCGATGCCGCCGGCAATAAAGTACTCCGGAACCGGGATGGCAGTGATATTTATATTCCGGTAAGCGGCAGCGGCCTCGATTCCCGGTTTTTATCGCCCCTGATGGAACCGCTTTTTGTTCCGCGGCCCGAGCCGAAGGTTTATAATCCGGGCGACAGGATTGTGATGGAATACGCATCCAATCAAAACGCAAACCTCCAGTTGTTTTATAATGGGAACCAGATCGAAGCCCGCAACGGAGTTACCCGGATTAAGGACAGTATCATCATTAACCAGCCCGGAAATCAAATTCTGGTAGGAAGAGCCGGCATTGGCGCTAATTTCAGCTCCGACACCATTCGGTTTTTCGTTGCTCCGCCCACACTGGTCCTGCCCCTGCCGGCCGGCGTTCGCGATGGCATCAATTATCAGGCGGGCGATACTTCGGTGATACTCGTGTTGCATGCGCCGGGGAAAAACACTGTTTCAGTATTGGGTGAGTTTAATAACTGGACCGAATCGCCGGAGGCTCAAATGAACAAAACGCCGGATGGCAATAAGTTCTGGATTCGCATCGGGGGTTTGCAGCCGGGCCGGGAATACGCTTTTCAATACCTTGTAAACGCATCGCTTCGCATCGCCGATCCTTATGCGGAAAAAATTCTTGACCCTGCAAACGATCCCTTTATACCGGCAAATGTTTATCCGGATCTAAAGCCTTATCCCGCCGGGCAATCGGGGATATTAAGCGTTCTCCAAACCGGCGCTCCTTCTTATAACTGGCAGGTAAATAATTTTCAGCGTCCCGATAAACGGGGACTGGTGATCTATGAGTTGTTACTGCGCGATTTTATTTCGGCCCACGACTGGAAAACCTTAAAAGATACTTTAAGTTATCTGAAAACACTAGGCATAAATGCCATCGAATTACTGCCCTTTAATGAGTTTGAGGGAAATATCAGCTGGGGCTATAATCCCGCTTTTTACTTCGCGCCCGATAAATATTATGGCACTAAAAACCGCTTAAAGGAATTGATTGATGAATGCCATAAAAACGGAATGGCCGTAATTATGGACATCGCTTTGAATCACGCATTTGGCCAGTCGCCATTGGTGCAGCTATATTTTGACAGCAATCTTAAC
>JAEZAY010000162.1 GCA_023427575.1 Bacteroidota bacterium
CGATTATACTGTCTTCATTTGATCCTTTGCGCCGGGAAATAGCGCGTTTGAGCTTACAAAGACTGGTTTCCGACGGCCGGATCCACCCGGCGAGAATCGAAGAAGTGGTGGAGAAAACCCGGAAACAGATCGAAGATCAAATTGCCGAAATCGGCGAAAGAACGGTTATTGAACTTGGAATTCATGGCCTCCATAAAGAACTGGTCCGGATCGTTGGAAAGATGCGGTTCCGATCTTCCTACGGGCAAAATCTTTTGATGCACAGTCGTGAAGTGGCCAACCTTTGCGGAATTATGGCTTCTGAGCTGGGTATGAATCCAAAGCTGGCGAAAAGAGCCGGACTACTGCACGATATCGGAAAAGTGCCCGATGAAGAAACCGAACTGAGCCATGCCCTGTTAGGCGCCAGGCTGGCGGAAAAAT
This sequence comes from Bacteroidota bacterium, assembly GCA_023427575.1. Taxonomy (GTDB): domain Bacteria; phylum Bacteroidota; class Bacteroidia; order Chitinophagales; family Chitinophagaceae; genus Flavitalea. Next base: position 424 of record JAEZAY010000162.1, read on the forward strand.
ATGGCGAAAACCCGGCGGTAGTAAATGCGATCGGGGCTCACCACGATGAAATGGAAATGCAATATGTGATTTCACCCATTGTTCAGGCTTGTGACGCCATCAGCGGGGCCCGGCCGGGAGCAAGGCGGGAGATCATGCAGCAATACCTGCAGCGGATTCGCGATCTGGAAAATCTTGCTATGACCTACCCAGGTGTGGAAAAAGCCTATGCGATCCAGGCGGGACGTGAATTGAGGGTTATCGTTGAATCGGATAAGGTTACGGATGCCGATTCCGACAGGCTTTCATTTGAAATTGCCCAGAAAATCCAAACGGAAATGACATTTCCCGGCCAGATCAAAGTGACGGTTATCCGCGAAAAAAGAGCGGTGAACGTTGCCCGGTAGAAATCTCAGACCTGACCGAAACCTATTTATAAACCGGGGCGGAAGGAAGGATTTTTTAGTGAAAATGAAAATCCTTTAAATCCAATTTGGTATTTCATTTATTGAACCCTACCTTTGCATCCCTTAAAATTAGTAGTATGAACGCAGCAGTTCAATTTGTACATGAGCAGTTAACCAATACCAAAGAGTTTCCGAAATTCAAAGCCGGAGATAATGTTAGTGTTAACTATAAGATCGTTGAAGGTGGTAAAGAGCGTATCCAGAGCTTCAGAGGCGATGTTATCAAACGCCAGGGTTCCGGACATACAGCCAGTTTTACTGTAAGAAAGATCTCTGACGGAGTAGGTGTTGAAAGAACTTTTCCGATCTATTCTCCAAATATCGAATCCATCGATTTAAATAAGAGTGGTCGTGTAAGACGTGCTAAACTTTATTTCCTTCGCAGCCGGAGCGGTAAAAGCGCGAGGATCAAGGAAAAGAGAATGGCCGTTGCTCCAAATTCTGCCCGATAAGCAGGATTTTAACTTTTTGAAAGCGGAAGAATTCTTCCGCTTTTTTTATGGTTTCAGGTTTTCAAAATAGATTTGAGTGATTGTAATTCCTGAAATGAAAAACACGTAATTTCGTACCTAATATCTAAATCACGCAACATGTTACTGAGTTTAAATAATTTCCTCTTTATTGCAATGCCCGGCGGAACAGAGTGGATTCTTATCATCCTGGCTATTCTGATTTTGTTTGGTGGTCGTAAAATTCCTGAATTCATGCGTGGCCTTGGTCGTGGGATCCGCGAGTTTAACGATGCTAAGACCAATGTAAAAAAAGAAATTGAAGAAGGAATGAGCGAAAAAGAAAAACAGGCCGCTTCTTCCTCTACCCAGTCCTAATCTTAATTTTTTTACCCCGTTCAGACCAGGGTTCCTCATTTGTTCATTTTTGAATCAATACAAGGCTATCATGCGCAGTTGCAGAATGGCACGGTATCCTGTCTGGATGCTGTAGAACATTGCCTGCAGCAAATTGAAAAAAACAGCCACCTCAATGCATATGTGCATGTGTATGGGGAAGAGGCCCGCCTCCGGGCTGTTCAACTGGATGCAAAGCTTAAGTCGGGCCAAGAGCGCGGCAGGCTTTTTGGCGTTATCACAGCTATAAAAGATGTGATTGCCTACAAGGATCATCCTCTCACCGCCGCCTCCCGGATTCTGGAGGGCTTTACTTCCGTTTACAACGCGACTGCCGTTTCCCGCCTTCTGGAAGAAGATGCGATCATAATCGGAAGTACCAATTGTGATGAGTTCGCAATGGGCTCCACCAACGAACATTCCGTTTATGGCAAAGTGCTGAACGCTATTGATAATGAACGGGTACCGGGCGGGTCATCCGGCGGCGCCGCGGTTGCATTACAATCTGACACCTGCATGCTAAGCATTGGCAGTGACACGGGGGGATCTGTTCGTCAGCCAGCCGACTTTTGCGGCCTGATCGGCCTGAAACCGACCTATGGAAGAATTTCACGATATGGATTGATCGCCTATGCTTCCTCCTTTGATCAGATCGGCATTTTTGGAAAATCGGTTCCCGATCTGGCATTAGCCCTGGAAGTGATTGCCGGGCCCGATTCGTTCGACAGCACCGCTTCAGCCAGTTCCGTTGATAACTATTCAGCCGGTCTCGAAGTTTCGGCTGCCGGTCCGAAAAAGTTTGGGTATTTCCGCCAGGCACTGGAAAGCCCGGCACTGGACCCCGAGATCAGGTCTTCGCTGGAATCTCTTTTCGAACGCCTTCGGGAAGAAGGACATCAGGTGGAACCGATCGAGTTTGAACTGCTCGACTATATCGTACCTACTTATTACGTTCTTACCACTGCCGAAGCCTCCTCCAATCTTTCCCGTTTTGATGGAATCCGGTACGGATTCAGGAATGTGGATAAAAATAAAACGTTAACGGAACTCTATAAAACCACCCGATCGGTTGGTTTTGGTAAGGAAGTAAAAAGACGAATTCTTCTCGGAACTTTTGTCCTGAGCGCCGGTTATTACGATGCCTATTTTACCCGCGCTCAGCAGATCCGCCAACTTCTGATCGAAAAAACGGAACTGGTTTTCAAAGAGTTTGACGCTATTCTCCTCCCAACCGCCCCTACTACCGCCTTTCGTGCCGGGGAAAATTCAGAAGACCCTGTCGCCGTTTATATGGCTGACATTTTTACAGTTTTTGCAAATCTCACGGGAATCCCCGCCATTTCCCTCCCCCTTTTTTGGCACAGTAATGGAATGCCATTCGGCGTGCAGATTATGACGAACCGTTTTCAGGAATTATATTTATTGAATCTGGCCAATCAATGGTTTTCCAGATTTGCTAATTCCGGAACTGAAAAGCCTTAACCTACGACCCCGGTTTAGTTTATCTGCCTCTGATTCCTGTCCTATGTTGCCATCAGCTTTCTAATCCATACCTGCAGGGTCGATATTGTTGTACTAATCAAAAGATGATGAAAACAAAACTGTTTTTTGTAACCTTGTTCTATTTACTGTTTGTAAATCTTTCATTCGCTGATCAGGAAAATACCTCGGTTCTTACCTACACCGGAAATCCACTGAATTCCGGCTTTGATGCCACCAAACACAAAATTTCAGGTTATTCTAAACTGAACAACCTTAGCAGCCAAACCGACTCTTTAGCACCTGATCTTGGTTTTAATGAATTATTTACCGTTGAACTTGCCGCTACCAGTGGCGTACGCCTGAACCCCAAAGCGGTTTCATTTGTAGAGGATTATATGGAAAAGAATACAAGCAACCTCATGAAGTTAAAAGAATGGGGCCGCCCCTATTTTAATATGATGGACGCTATTCTGGCCCAGCATAACCTGCCGGCTGAATTAAAATACCTGGCCATTATTGAATCAAGACTGAAATCATCCGCTGTTTCATGGGCGGGAGCGGTGGGTCCCTGGCAGTTTATGCCGGCAACGGCCCGCGGTTACGGCCTCGTGGTTAATAAATCGCGCGATGACCGTAAAGACTACCGGAAGAGCACCCATGCGGCAGCCAGGTATCTGAAAAATCTTTACAACGAGTTCGGCGACTGGCTGCTGGTTATTGCCGCGTACAATGGCGGGCCCGGAGTTGTATACAATGCAATTAAAAAAAGCAAGAGCCGCAATTTCTGGGATCTCCAGTATCATCTGCCGGCTGAGTCGCGTAACCATGTTAAAAAGTTCATTGGAACACATTATATTTTCGAAGGACAGGGCGGCATCACAACGCTTACGAAAGCGGAAGCTTATCAACAGATTGAAGCAAGCGCTTCACATATGCTGAAAAGAAATCTTACCGAGGAAGAACTATCAAATGCCAGTACCGCCCATATCTCGGGTAAATATCATTCCGCCATCATTGCTAAAAATGTATTGATGGAGCATAAGGAATTCATGCGTTATAATCCCGAATTTGATCGCCTCATCCTGGGTGATGATGATTATGAATTGAAACTTCCCGAAGATAAAATGGCATTGTTTAACGCAAACAAATACCAGATCCTGAATGAATCGGTGAACCTGCTGCTGAACAGTTCCACTGCCTTTAAAACCAGCCCGGCACAGAGTTTCGCTACAAAATAATGTCAGGTTATATTATTTAGCATGAGGTATTGGCTAACCGGCCAGTACCTTTTTTATTGCTTCCACTTTCAGGAGACATTCATTGTATTCTGTTTCCGGATCACTGTTATAGGTGATTGCCGATCCCGCATGATAGGAAAGATATTTTTCGGCGGCATTATACATTATACTGCGAATAACAACGTTAAAATCGGCGTCTCCTAACGGCGTTATATAACCGATGCTACCCGAAAAAAGGCCTCGTTTAGACTTTTCGTATTTTTCGATCAGCTCCATAACTTTTCGTTTAGGCGCGCCCGTCATTGAACCCATTGGAAAGCTGGCTCTGAACGCGTCCGTTAAACTGGCGCCGGCCTTCAGTGTTCCCTTTATCGTGGAAATCATCTGGTGTACCTGCGGAAAGCTGTAGATTCCGAACAGTTCCTCCACTACAACCGAACCTTCAATGCAAACCCGCGACAGATCGTTACGCACCAGATCCACGATCATCACGTTTTCAGCTTTTTCCTTTTCGCTGTTTAACAACGAATCTCTGCTTTCGGCGTCTAATACAAGATTACCGCTTACCCTGCGCGAAGTGCCTTTAATGGGTTGCGAAATCAGGGCATCGCCTTTCTTTTTCAGATACCGCTCGGGACTTGAACAAATGCAGTACTTATCTCCGTTTTTATAAAAGGCGGAAAATGGCGCCGGCGAAATTTTTAAAAGGGAATGATATAACGCGACGGGATCAGTCTCCAGGTTTTCAGAATAAAATTCCTGGCAGAAGTTCAGCTCATAACAATCGCCGCGTAAAATATGCTGCCGGATCTTTTGAACCGAATCAAGGTACTCCTCTTTGCTCATCCTGGCGGAAATAAGGGGCAGCCCCAAAGTTTCTGAACCTTCGCCTGCAATGCAGGTTTTAATTTTATCCCACACTTCCGAATGATCGTTGCGGAGCGAACCGATTTCAATCGATCGGGAGCCCAGGCGAAAAACATATTCCGGAACAAAAAAGAAAAGATCGCTGAATTGAATCTGGTCGCTGTTGCGGGAATTCAGGTCTTCCAGTTCATTTTTCAGGTCGTAGCAAAGATGGCCGAAAAGATAATCGGGATGGTTTGCGATGAACTTATGCAATTCACTGAAAGCGTTGCCTGCATTCAGTTCCAGTATCGAAATGGAGCCCGCGCCGGCCAGGGATTCAAATTCGCCCGAAGAATTTTTATAATTGTTATTGTCCAGAAAACAGCAATTGCCGAACCGGGATACCCAGCTCAGCAATTGCATACGTGTCTGATCAAAATCAGAGATTGGAAAAGATATGAAAGTTCTAATCAGTTATACTTTTTGGCGTATAAGGCTTGCATCAGAAATCGTCTTCCTCATCATCAAAGCCTGAATCATTAAATACGTCCAGGTCTTTAAATTCATCGTCAATCGAAAGATCATCATCATCTCCCTTACCGGCTTTTTTCCCGGCACCGGAGCCTGCCTTTTTCGTTTTGGATTTGGGAAGATCAAATTCTTCAAAATCGGGATCCCACTCTTCCTCTTCTTCCGGCTTATCCCAATCATCCACTTCATCCTCTTCTACATCTGCATCATCATCATCTTCATCATCGTTATCGGCTTTTTTTGAAGCTGTTTTTTTTGCAGATGATTTTGGTGTTTCAGTTTCATCATCTTCTAATTCATCTTCATCATCTTCAAGTTGCTTTTTCGATTTTGAACTTGCTTTCTTTGGTGTTTCTTTTGATGACTTTGGAACTGAATTTCCCCCGGTCGTTTTATTTGTTTTCGCTGCCATTGTCTGGTAAGATTGAGCTGTAAATTTTGAGCGAAGTTTTCAATTAGCCAAACTTTTTCAATGTTTTTTTTCTTTCAAAAAAGCGGCAAAAATTTTTCTGTTCAGATAACTTTTATTAACTGGTGTCTGCCAGGTCCATTCGAAATATGTGAAATCTTCACCTTCAGGTATTCATTGATGTAATCAACATAGGTATTCATTTCCTGCGGTAAATTTTCCATCGAACGTTCGTTCGTAATATCCTTCTGCCAGCCTTTGAACTCTTTCAAAATTGGTTCGATCCTGGCTCTGTTCATCTGAAATGGAACCTGATCTGTTTCCACTCCGTTCACCTTATACGAAGTACAGAGCTTCAGTGTATCAAAAGCATCCAGCACATCGGCCTTGGTCATAATGATTTTAGTTACCCCATTCACCATACAGGCAAAGCGGAGGGCAACCAGATCAATCCATCCGCAACGACGCGGTCTGCCGGTTGTTGCTCCAAACTCATTTCCAACACTGCGAAGTTTTTCACCCGTTTCATCAAACAATTCTGTTGGGAAGGGACCGCTGCCCACCCGGGTGCAATACGCTTTGGTAACGCCCATCACTTCCCGGATCTTTTGCGGAGCCACACCCAGTCCGGTACAAACGCCGGCCGATATAGTGCTGCTGGAAGTAACAAAAGGAAATGTGCCAAAGTCTACATCCAGCATACTGCCCTGTGCTCCTTCAGCCAATACTTTTTTACCTTCTGCAATTTTGTTGTTTATAAAATATTCGCCGTTCACAATCTGGAACTGACGCAAAAATTCTATTGAATCAAAAAATTCTTCTTCCCACTGCGTGATCTCCTCGTGGAAATTCATGCTATCGAGTAAACGCTGATGTTTTAAACGCAGCCGGATGTATTGAGTAGTGAAATTTTTATCCAGCAAATCTCCTACCCTCAAACCATTACGACCGGTTTTATCCATATAGGCGGGGCCAATGCCTTTCAGGGTTGAACCGATCTTTTCATTCCCCTTTGCCAGTTCAGAGGCCTTGTCCAGTGCCCGGTGCGTGGGAAGAATTAAATGAGTTCGTTCAGATATGTAAAGGTTCTTTTTATAATCAACTCCAAAAGCTTTTACGGAATCGCACTCTTTTCGCAGTGTTACCGGATCCAGTACAACCCCATTACCAATCAGGTTGATCTTGTTCTCGTGAAAGATTCCGGATGGAATCTGGTGAAGCACCACTTTTTTGTTATCCACATACAGCGTATGACCAGCATTGGGTCCACCCTGGAACCGCGCGATAATGTCGTAATCGGGTGCGAAGAAATCGACAATTTTACCTTTTCCTTCATCACCCCATTGCAAACCTAACAGAACATCAACCATTATTTAACTATTTGGATTATTTCGTAGAGATGGCAAAATTAGGGGAAAGAAAGTAGAGTTCAGAGTTCGGATTTCCGTCGGAAGCTGGAAGAAAGTTCGGAGTGCGGAGTGCTGAGTTCGGAGTCAGGTCGGGAGTCCTGACTCAAAGCGTTCCCTACCTGCTCTGCTGTTCTTGTTTTGCCTTGCAGGAAACCCTTAAGTCTTCTTACGGGATTTGTTTTTCGTTCCTTCTTTGGATGAAACACGATTTCAATTGAATTAAACCTGTTCGGTATCATACCGGTCAACGGTTTCGATGCCCGGCAGTCTTTTAAGGTGTTCTACCAGTTCATCCAACTCCTCCTTATCATGAACGTACACCTTTACATTTCCATGAAATAATCCCTCCCGCGCTTCGATGGTCATCGCATTGATATTGATTTTCATTTCGCCCGAAATCAGGTTGGTGATTTTATGGATTACGCCCACATCATCCAGACCAATGATCTTAAGGCCGGTCAGGAAGGAAATCTCTTTGTTTTTTGCCCATTTGGTCTTTACTACCCGGTGCCCGTAATTGGCCATCAGTTTGGCGGCATTTGGACAATTGGTACGGTGAATAGTCAGCCCTTTTCCGGTAGTCACAAATCCAAAAACATCATCGCCGGGAATCGGTTTACAGCAATTGGCCAGATTGTAAACAATTTTGTCGCTGCTTTCCCCAAATATGATCAGCTCGGCATCTTTCTTATTGATTGGTGTTGACTCCGGCTTCAGTTCCGTAACTACAGGCTTTGCCGGCTTTGGAGCTTCAAGCCGGTCGCCCAGCAAATGAAATTCTTTCAATTCCTTCAGGTCGAGCGCCTTGATCGCAATCTGATAATGCAGATCCAGCGAAGAGGAGAGCTTGTAAAATGTGGTCAGAATATCAACATTATGCTGGCTGTAAGAAGCTCCCATTCCTTCCAGCTTGCGCTGAAGAAAATACTTTCCTTCATCGGCGATCAGTCTTTTTTCCTCTTTTAATGCATCCTTGATCTTTGCTTTTGCCTTGGCCGTAACTACCAGATTCAGCCAGTCTTCGTGCGGCTTCTGCTTTCCCGAAGTGATGATTTCCACCTGATCGCCGCTGCGCAGCTTATGGCTGATCGGAACCAGCTTGTGGTTCACCTTGGCGCCAATACATTTAGAGCCAACAGCGCTGTGGATCGAAAAAGCAAAGTCCAGCGCTGAAGAACCGACCGGCAACATTTTCACATCGCCCTTGGGCGTATACACATAAATCTCTTCGGTAAGAAAGCTGGTTTTAAAATCCTGCAGAAAGTCAACGGAGTCCGTTTCCTGATTGCTCAGCACCTCTCTGATCTGTTGAAACCATTTTTCAAATCTTCCTTCATCATTTCCGCCCTCTTTGTATTTCCAGTGTGCTGCCAGGCCCTTTTCGGCAATATCATTCATTCTTTTGGTCCGGATCTGCACCTCCACCCATTTACCCTGGGGTCCCATCACGGTAGTATGCAATGCTTCATAACCATTTGCTTTCGGATTGCTGAGCCAGTCGCGCAAACGTTCCGGAGCGGGCGTGTATTCATCCGTGATAAAGGAATACACTTTCCAGCAATCTTCTTTTTCTCTATCGGTAGGTGAATTTAATAATACGCGGATAGCGAACAGGTCGTACACCTCTTCAAAAGCAACTCCTTTTTTCCGCATTTTATTCCAGATGGAATGAATGCTTTTGGGTCGGCCATAAATTTCAAAGTTGAAACCCCCTTTCTCCAGTTTGTCTTTAATTGGTTTGATGAACTCGTTGATATATCGGGAACGCTCTCTTTTGGTTTCCGCCAGTTTGCGGGCAATTTCGCGGTAAGCTTCCGGCTCCAGGTACTTCATGGCCAGGTCTTCCATTTCCGTTTTAATGGTATATAATCCCATCCGGTGCGCCAGTGGCGCGTACACATAAACGGTTTCAGAAGAGATTTTCAACTGGCTTTCACGCTTCATGCTGTCGAGCGTTCGCATATTATGCAGGCGGTCGGCCAGTTTAATGAGGATCACCCGGGGATCATCGGTAAGGGTGAGCAGGATTTTTTTAAAATTTTCGGCCTGTTGCGAAGCACTGACATCTATTACATTGGCGATCTTGGTCAGCCCGTCAACAATCCGCGCGATTTCCGTTCCATAGGTTTTTTCAATCGAATCAATGGTGATATCGGTATCTTCCACCGTATCGTGAAGCAATGAACATATTGTAGAACGAACCCCCAGACCGATTTCTTCCACACAGATCCTGGCAACCGCCAGCGGATGCAAAATATAGGGCTCGCCGCTTTTCCGGCGCATGGTCTTATGGGCATCCGCCGACATTTCAAAAGCCATGCGCACGATCGCTTTGTCCCTTGGTTTTAATTTTGGCTTCAATGAGCGCAGCAAGGCACGGTATTCTCTCAGTATCAGCTTTTTTTCCTGCTCTTCATTGAGATTGTATTTCGGAGGCGCAGCAACAGTATCCATACATCACGAATTTACAGAAATTGAATTCGGTTTTTATAACAAATCTCTTACTTTTGCACTCCTTTTAGGTAAAGCGGACTGAAATTTATTCATTTCGCATTTAGAAGCGGATGTGGCGAAATTGGTAGACGCAATAGACTTAGGATCTATCGCCGCGAGGCATGGGGGTTCGAGTCCCTCCATCCGCACAAAAAATCCCCCGGCCAATCCGGGGGATTTTGATTTTCACCCCCAGCTGCGTTTTTTATCCAGTTCCATTTCACTAACTTAGTGAGATAACCTTTTGCAATGCAACTGATTCTTGTCCCTACCGATTTTTCCTCCCAGGCCCGGAACGCGCTTACCCATGCCTGCCAGATAGCAAAAACCTTTAACGCGAAAATCATCTTGCTGCATGCGTATATGCTGCCGACCCCTGTCAGCGAAGTGCCTTATGTTATGGTTACCGTGGACGAACTTCAGAAAGAAAATGAAAATCTGATTAAAAAAGAAGCGGAAAACGTACTGGCTGAATTTGGAGTGGAGACGGAATGGATCGTCAGAATCGGTATTCCCTCCGATGAAATAAAAGCCATTACGGAAGAAAGAGATATCGACCTGGTGGTTATGGGGATGAAAGGCGTGGGCGGCCTGGATAAAATAATTGGAAGCACCACTACCAATGCCATCAGCAAACTCAAAACACCGGTAATGATCATCCCGCAGGATGCCCGGTTCCGGCCCCTAAAAAAAATCAGCTTTGCCACCGATCTCCATTATGAGATCCTGCCTAAAAACTTTAAACCACTCACCGAACTTGCGTCTGCCTACAATGCTTCGCTCCAAATCCTTTATGTACACCGGAAAAACGATGCCCCACGGGTTGATGAACTGGAATGGCGCCGTACAGTGGAACAGTATTTCAGTTCTATTGAACATGAATTTTTTACAGTGGAAGACAGTTCGGTTATGCATGGAATCAATTCATTCATAGAACAGCATTCCAGCGAGCTGCTGGTAATGATTGCCCATAAGCATACTTTTCTGGAACGGATTTTCAACAGGAGCCAGACCCGGGCAATGGCCTATGAAACCCGGATTCCCCTGCTGGTTCTTCAAACAAAATGAGGTTTTAGCCCCGGTTTTTAACGGCGTATTCACCCGAATACTCTTACCTTTGCAGCCCGAATTCATATTCCGGCGCCTGCGGAGCTTTGTTTTTACGGACAAAAACTTCCGGGCGAGCATCCTTAATAAATAAAAACAAACAATATGGCTACAGTAACAAGGGAGAATATTGGGTTACTGAATGATAAGATCACCGTCCGGATCGAAAAAGACGATTACCTGTCTTCTTTCGAAAAATCACTGAAGAATTTCAGTAAAAATGCAAATATCCCCGGTTTCCGCAAGGGAATGGTTCCAACCGGCATGATTAAAAAAATGCACGGCCAGGCCGTTTTTGCCGATGAAGTACTGCGGTCGGTAGAAAAAGAACTTACTACCTACATGCAGAATGAAAAGCTGGAAATTTTTGCACAGCCTCTCCCTCTGCCCGATAATGATAGCCGCCAGATTGATATGAACAATCCGAAAGAGTATGATTTTTCTTTTGAAATCGGACTGAAGCCTGAATTTACCCTCCCCGAGTTGTCTGAACTCAGCGCCCCCATGTACAAGGTGGATGTAACCGATGAGATGGTGAATGAAGAGCTGGATCGTTTACAAACCCGCCAGGGTAAATTGACCGAGCCTGAAGCGGTGGAGAATGAAGAAAATGTATTAAATGTCACCTTTACCGAATCTGATAAGGACGGAAATTTGGTAGAGGGTGCAAGTGCCGTCGATAATTCGCTGCTGGTAAAACATTTCACGCCCGCGGTTCGGGCTGAACTGATGGGCAGGAAAAAAGACGAGACTATCACCATTTATTTCCCCGCGGCTTTTGAGGAAGCTCAGAAGCACAATCTTATTCATGATCTTGGGCTTTCGCATGAGGAAGCGGGTCAGGATAAATATTTCAGTATGAAGATCACCAAGGTGGGTCATATTGAAAAAGCTGAATTAAACGAAGATCTTTTCAAAGCTGTATATCCGCAAAAAGAGATCAGCAACGAAGCGGATCTGCGCAATGCCGTTCGCGAAGAAATGCAGCAATACTGGGATAGCCAGAGCCGCAATCACCTTCAACACGAGGTTTATCATTTGCTGATAGACAAAACCGAAATCAGTTTTCCGGAAGAGTTTCTGAAAAAATGGTTGGAAAACAACGGCGAGCAGCAAAAAACCAGAGAACAGGTGGATGCCGAGGTCCCCGCTTTCATAAATCAGTTGAAGTGGAATCTGATTACCGATGAGATCATGAAGCAAAATAATTTCGAGGTAAACCCGGATGATCTGAAAACATTTGCCAAAAAACAATTGTTCAGCTATATGGGAATGAATGTGGCGGATGAAGAACAGCCCTGGATCAACGACTACCTGAACAAAATGATGTCTGATAAAAAGTTCGTGGAAGATTCCTACAACCGGATCATCACCGAAAAACTGTTTGAATGGGCTGAGACCAAAGTAAAGAAAGAAGAGAAACCGGTGAGTGTTGCGGATTTCACTGCAGAACTTCAAAAGCATCAGCACCACCAGCATTAATATAAAAGAGATATAGAGGGCCAATTCAGATTGGCCTTTCTTTTTTTAAAACGCCTTCCAAACGCTTGCTGTCAGCCTGTTTAGCGCCCGCTTATGCATTTTTGGCAGTTTAAAAGTTTGGACGGAGATTTGGTATAACTTACCAATCACAATTGAAAAGTTTAAATATGAACGTTCAGAAGGAATTTGAAAAATACGCAGTAAAACATAAAGGCATTTCGAGCAATACCCTTCATGCATATACGAAGCATCAGGTAACGAATCTGACGCCGAATATTATTGAAGAGCGTCCCATGAATGTTGCCGTAATGGATGTTTACAGCCGTTTGATGATGGATCGGATTATTTTTTTAGGATATCCGATCAATGATGAAGTAGCGAATATTGTGACGGCCCAATTACTTTTCCTGGAAAGTACCGATCGCGCCCGGGATATCCAGATGTATATCAATTCTCCCGGTGGAAGTGTGTATTCAGGATTGGGAGTTTACGACACCATGCAATACATTACCCCCGATGTGGCAACGATATGTATCGGGATGGCGGCGTCGATGTCGGCTGTATTGCTAACTGCCGGAACCAATGGAAAACGCACAGCCTTAAAGCACAGCCGGATCATGATGCATCAGCCCAGCGGTGCCATAGGCGGCCAGGCAAGTGATATTGATATCACCGTGAATGAGATCCGCAAGGTGAAAAAAAATCTTTACGATATCATTTCCTATCACAGTGGCAAATCGGCCAAACAGGTTGAAAAAGATTGTGACCGCGATTATTGGTTAACATCGGAAGAAGCAAAGGACTATGGTTTGGTGGATGAAGTATTGCTGATCAATCCAAGGAAAGAGAAAAAAGACTAAGCGCAAATCCCGGACCGGGATAACTTTTTATTCGACTAATAAATACCTAAGAACATGGATATGCACTCAAAATATTTATGGAATAATTACCGGATGGATGACGAAGAGGAACCAGAAGAAAAAGAACCTAAAGAAGATAAAAGCGCCGAAGCCTCGATGCTGATGAAAAAAATGGAGAAGTTCTTTTTCAGAACCCGCTCCGTTTATTTATGGGGTGCGGTAGATGACCGTACCGCTAAAGATGTAACTACCAAAATGTTGTTACTCGATGCTGATAAACCGGGAGAAGAGATCAAATTTTTTATAAACAGTCCGGGCGGTGTGGTTACCAGCGGAATGGTGATTTATGATACTATGCGAATGCTGAAAAGTCCTGTAAGCACCATTTGTATGGGACTGGCGGCATCGATGGGCTCTATATTACTCAGTGGCGGTGTTAAAGGGAAGCGTTTGATCTATCCGCATGGCGAAGTGATGATCCACCAACCCAGCCTGGGCGGACATATGCAGGGGGTAAGCATTGATCTGGAGATCACTGCCAAACAAACCCGCCGCGTGAAAGAGATCGGAGCCCGGATCCTTGCGGAAAACTGCGGTAAAAAATTCGAGCAGGTAATGAAGGATTTTGACCGTGATTACTGGATGGATGCCAAAGAAGCAATCGAGTATGGCATTGTAGACGAGATCGTTGAGAAATTATAGGCCTGGCTGTTAATTTTTTGACAGCGACCATAATAATAAAGTCGGTTATTGGGAGGTACGGAAAAAGTTAATGAACTTTGGCCTTTTAAAAAGCCTGTCCCGGGCAGTGCGGGATACTAATGAAACCAGATGGCAAAAACCAACTTACATTGTTCTTTTTGTGGAAGAAGTCGGGATGAAGTGAAGATACTGATCGCCGGCCAGGAAGGACATATATGCGAAAACTGTGTAGAACATGCCCGGGAGATCATTGATCAGGAACTGACTGTGCGGAATGAAAATCCTTCTTCATCACAGTTTAAACTGAACGTGAAGAAGCCGGTAGAAGTGAAGAAATTTCTGGATGAATACATCATCGGTCAGGACGATGCCAAGCGGGTACTGGCAGTAGCGGTATACAATCACTATAAGCGCCTGCAGCAAAAGCCTTCGGAAAACGATATTGAGATTGAAAAAAGCAATATTGTTATGGTGGGTGAAACCGGAACCGGTAAAACCCTTCTTGCGAAAACCATTGCCCGTTTGCTGAATGTGCCTTTTGCCATTGTAGACGCTACCGTGTTTACAGAAGCTGGCTATGTAGGCGAGGATGTGGAAAGCATACTTACCCGTTTACTGCAGGTTTGCAACTACGATGTATCGGCCGCCGAAAGAGGAATCGTATATATCGACGAAATTGATAAGATCGCCAGGAAGGGCGATAATCCTTCGATCACCCGCGATGTAAGCGGCGAAGGGGTTCAGCAGGGGCTGTTGAAATTACTGGAAGGAACCGATGTGCTGGTTCCCCCTCAGGGTGGAAGAAAACATCCCGAACAGAAACTTATTAAGATCAACACCCAGAATATTCTCTTTATCTGTGGCGGTGCTTTCGACGGAATCGATAAAGTGATTGCACGCCGGGTGAATACCAATGCAATCGGATTTAATGTGAACAAGGAATTGCAGGAAAGCATGCGCAAGAATCTTCTTCAGTATGTAAATGCCAGAGACCTGAAAACATTTGGACTGATTCCCGAACTTCTGGGACGTTTGCCGGTGGTCACCTATCTGAACCCACTCGATCAGGAAACATTAAGATCGATACTGACCGAACCCAAAAATGCGCTGATCAAGCAGTATAAAAAATTGTTTGAACTGGAAGGAATCAAACTGACCTTTGACGATGCCGTGTATGATTTTATGGTGGAAAAAGCGCTTGAATACAAGCTCGGCGCCAGAGGACTTCGAAGCATTTGCGAAAGCATCTTAAATGACGCTATGTTTGAAATGCCCTCTTCCAAGCAAACGGTATTTCATCTCGATATCGACTATGCGAACAAGAAATTTGAAAAGAGTAAACTCAGCCTGCTGAAAGTAGCATAAGCAGTGCATTTTATCAAGAATAACAAATCCTCACAGTTATGAATGATCTGATTGAAAAACTGAAAGCGGAAGCCGGACTTACTGAAGAACAGGCAGCCAAATCACTGGAAGTAATTGTAAATTTTGTGAAAGAGAAGTTTCCAATGTTTGGCGGAGCTGTCGACAACCTGTTTGAAACGCCGGGTAAAAGCGATGACTATCTTCCCTGATTCATAGATAGATATAGTTGAAAACCCCGCAGTTGCGGGGTTTTTTAATATACAAGGTTCATTAATATTTATAAGTCATGAATTCAGCGGCGTCCGTTTTCAATTTTCTTAACGGATTTCTTCCGAGGCCCAGCGAAGAACTTACCCGGACACTACTGGTCAGGAATTTAGCGCTTCCCGGGCGATGATGATCTTTTGAATTTCGGAAGTTCCTTCGCCAATGGTGCATAGCTTACTGTCGCGGTAATATTTTTCAACGGGAAAATCTTTCGTATACCCATAGCCACCAAAAATCTGAACTGCATCATTCGACACCTTTACAGCCACTTCACTGGCGTAATATTTTGCCATGGCTGCCTGTTTTGTCATGTTCAAACCCCGGTTTTTTAAATCGGCGGCCTGAAGGGTCAATAGCCGGGCTGCTGAAATTTCGGTTGCCATATCAGCCAGCTTAAAAGAAATTCCCTGGAAATTGGCAATGGGTTGGTCAAACTGATGTCTTTCTTTTGAGTATTTCAGCGAAGCGGCAAGTGCTCCTTCTGCAATACCCAGGGCAAGCGCGGCAATAGAGATTCTGCCACCATCCAGTACTTTCATTGCCTGCCGGAATCCATCGCCTACTTCCCCGATTCTTGCCCTGTCGGAAATCCGGCAATTATCAAAAATCATTTCAGCGGTTTCACTGGCCCGCATTCCCAGTTTATTTTCTTTTTTACCCCCGCTAAAACCCGGG
>JAEZAY010000203.1 GCA_023427575.1 Bacteroidota bacterium
CCCTTCAATACACGGTTGTGAACGTTTTGCCGCACGATACCGAATCGTTTACCCAGGGGCTGTTCTTTTACAATGGCCAGCTTTACGAAAGCACCGGCAACTTCAATACCTCCTGGATCGGACCCGTGGATATGAGTACGGGCAAGATCGATAAAAAAGTAACCCTCGAACCCCAGTATTTCGGCGAAGGCAGTACCATCCTGAACGATAAGGTTTATTATCTGACCTGGCAGACCAACAAAGGCTTTGTTTATGATCTGAAAACGTTTAAAAAAATCGGGGAATTTAATTACCCTACAGAGGGCTGGGGACTTACTCACGATGGTCAGCATCTGATCATGAGCGCCGGGACAAGCGAATTATATTATCTGGATCCTGAATCTTTTCAGATCTCCAAAACGGTAACAGTAACCGACCACCTCGGCCCGGTACCAAATCTGAATGAGCTTGAATATATCGGGGGTCATGTGTTTGCCAACCAATGGCAAACATCATATATACTAAAGATTGATCCCTCTAATGGCAAAGTGGTTGGACGGCTTGATCTGCGGAATGTACAGGAGGAGCTTTTTAAGGACGATCCCGGCTTCAGTGATTCCGATCAATCGCTGAATGGAATTGCCTGGGACAGCACCAGCAATAAATTATATATAACCGGAAAAAAATGGCCGGCCATGTATGAAATAAAAATCCAGTAATTCCATACCCCGCTAGAGCCCGGCTACATAAATCAGCGAGCTGGCTCTTTCAGTTCCTGTCATCGCTTTCAGGTTAGAAATTCCCCCCCGGATAAAGGCCGGGATAATGTTTTGCCTTCCGGTTTTATATTGCTCACTAAGCAGGCTAACGTAAAAACTATCGAACCACATTGGTTTAACTGCCCGCATCCCAAACCCATGCGCCACCAGCAATTTTTTCATGGAACCCGGTGAAAAATGATACAGATGGCGGGGAACATCATAGGCGGCCCAGAATTCCTTATACCCCGATGCATCCCCGGAAGTATAATTCGGAACGGCAATCACCAGAATTCCATCGGGTTTCAGAAGCCGGTGAAAAGTATTCAGATACCCATGCAGATCATGCACAAGTTCCAGCACATGCCAGAGTGTAATAACATCATAGCTTTTTTCGGGAAGCTGGTAGATTTCTTCGGAGGGTTTAAGCTCAAGTTCATACAATTGTTTTGCTCGCCGTATAGCATCGGTATCGGGTTCAAGGGCTGTAACATTCCAGCCTGCATTCTTCATAAACGAAGCAAAGGCCCCCACCCCGGCTCCTATATCGAGCAGGGAACCATTGGATTTTCCGCTTAACTTCTTAACCAGGTCAAGCTTCAGCCCCAGGGTATGGTTTCTCACTTTATGATAAAGAGTGTTCACCAATCCCTTACGGGTATTGGTATGCGAAACATAATCCTCCGACTTATAATATTTCCCAATCGAGCCGATAGCAGGCACATCCTGGGTAAAGCGGAGGGTACAGTTTTCGCATTCCCAAATCGAAAACAATTGTTTGGAAACAGTATGGTCTCTGGCTTCAAACAGAAAATTGATCCGTTGCGAATCGCAGGCAGGACAACTGGTATAATGAATGATTTCTTCCACAATGATAAAATGAAGTGAAACGCGTACGAAACATAAAACGGATCAGTCGGAAAGCACTTTCTGCTGATTGGCCGTAGATTCCACGGTAGACCCGGTTTTATTAAAATACAGAAAAATGGCAATGATAGCGATCAAGGCCAGGATCGCCGCATACAGCCACCATTTCTGTTTTTTTACCGTTGTGCCTTCATTCAAATACTCACTCATTTCCAGGTTGGTAACCTCCCGGTCGCCTACCAGCATAATATGTTTTGAATCTGAATGAAGCACTCTTTCGGCTGCTACGGACTGAAGATAAGCTTCCACGGGAGCCTCCGGTTCAAATCGGATGTCTCCGGACAGATCCTGCGTAAATACACCTACATCGGGCCATATAAACTGTCCGTTATTACGAATTTCATTGCGCATTTCCTGCGCCCACTGATTGTAGATTTGAATAGCTTCATAATCGGCCACCTGCCGGCATGCTGCCAGGTAAGAAAAGAAGTCCTTTTCCGGAGCATCAAAATATTTATCAAAGCGGTAATGAAAACTGGGCGGCAGGATCTGCCGGTTGATGAAATCACTCTGCGCCGGTTTCCGCTCCACATACACGGTTCCAACCCCCGGAATGCTGATGCTTTTATTTTGAAGTAAATAAGTGTTCAGGTCGGCTATCATGTTCCTCGGTGTGAATCGCAAATATAATCCTTCAGGTATGAATATCTATTGCTGATTGAAATTGTAAACGATACCCCCCAGAATATTAAATCCGAAAGCCTCGTACCGGTTCCATCTTTCATAGCGGTTGTTAAGCAGATTATTCATCTGGAGCCAGGTATTAACGTTTTTGGTGATCCGGAACTCCGCTCCCGCATTGAGATCAAAAGCCCCTTCACCTTTATAAGCCCCGTCGGGACGCCGGTATTGCGCTCCGTCAAAAAGCCAGAGATCCGATCTGAACCAGAGGTCTTTCGCAAGCTGCCAGCGAAGCTGGGCACTTAGTTCAAGAGGAACAAGGCCCCAGGCCTTTTCTTCTCTTTCAATTTTGCTGAACCGATACCAGTCGAATGTTCCTTTGGCGCTGAACTTTTCGCCAACGGTATAGGCGGCTTCCAGATGGGTCTGGAAAATATTCAGTTTCGGCTCATACACCATCAGAAAGTTATGTTTGTCGTTCATGTAATTGTTGACAAACAATTGCGCATTGTGATGCTGCTGAATGCCGACTTTGGCCGAGTAGCTGAGATGGTTTCCGATAGATCCTTTAAAACCGGCATAACCCTCATACACACGCGCATTCTGCAATGAATCCGGAGCAGCCAGCCATGGATTGATGGATGCAAAACGCTGGTAAGAACCTTTGTTGAAATAACCAATATATCCAACCTGGAATGTAAAGCGCTGGTCGTTGGTGGTTATATCACCCATCAGGTTCGGCAAGAGGTGGAATGAACCATTATCCCAGGAAGGCGTCAACCCCGCATGCAGGTAGAAATTTGGATTTTTGAAACTGAATGCCGGTTTGATCTGAATAATATTGTTATTGTCGGTTATTTTAGTCAGCCTGTTTAAACGGTAATTGGTAAGATCAGCCGTAATTCCGAGGTTAAATGCGTTAAAGTCGCCAAAACGTTTGGAAACCGGAAGGTCGAAAACCGTATTTGCTTCAGACCCTTTTTCAAGATGATTGTCTTTAAAATAAGAAATCCGCACCGAGGGATTATAGGTTAGTCCGAAATCCGTTGGAACAATGTTGCGCAAACTAAGCCTGCCTTCAATCGTCTGAAAAAACTGTTCAAAATCCTTTTTTGGCAACAGATCTTTTAAGCTGTCGGGGGCGCCGTACAAAAAATAATTATCACTTTTAAACCCAAGTCCGCCGGTCCATTCCAGGTTATTGGGTGTTTTGTAAGTGACCCCGGCACCCACGCTGGTTGCGCTGTTTTTCTGATGTTTCAGATCGCCCTTGGACGAAACATGGCTCGCATAAATATTATAAAATGTATTTTCCTTATCGCCAAAACTGAACCCCGCTTTCAGGTATGGAAGGTGAACGGTGCCCACCCCGGCTTTGATAAAATTGCTGTAACCCCAGTCGGCCGATGTATCCGCATCCAGTGCCACCGGCTTTAGCTCTGCCGGCTGATAGGTGAACAACAGGTTTTCGGCCGGAATGTTATAGGTGAGTGCAGGTGGATTCGGATCTGCAACCGGAGGTGCCGCGTTAAAGTTCACCTTGGCGGCTTCTCTTAAAACGGGCTTGAAGGTAGAGGTAATATCAATTGTTCGGCGTTTGGTCGTGTCCTGGCTGTAGCCGTTCAGAACAAGTGATGCAAGTATTATAGTGGCAATAGATCCTTTAATCATTTTATTTAAGTTGATCGGTTCGAACATACTGTTGGCGTTTAAGATTATCCGCTGATCCGGCTGTTTTTGGCTTCTTCTTCTACCACCTGTTTTAATTTCCGTTCGGCCTCCTGCCGGAGATCTTCCATTTTCGCATTGTCGATCACACTCTGGAAAGTGGCTTTTGAATTGAAATAATCTTTTTGGCGGAAGTATACATCACCTAAAAGTATATACGCTTTTGTAACCCATAGTTCGTAGGAGCCCGATTTGTTGATCACCTCGAAGGCTGCTTTTTCAGCATCGCTCAGGCGGTTCAATCCAAGATAACAATTGGCGATTTCATATCTCGCTTCGGCACCATATGCAGCCTTGCTTAGCCCGGCCACCGTACGGTAATTGGCAATGGCAAGATCGCATTGATTGCCTGCCTGGTATGAACGCGCGATGACCATGTTCGCCAGTACCCGGTCGTCGGTACCTGCACTTTTCTGCTCCAGCAATTGTTTTGCATTGTCAACGGCCTCATTCCATTTTTTCAGTTCAAACTGGCTGCGAAGCAAACCACGCATGCCTTCCATCAAGCTTTCCTGCCCCGATGCAAAATCCTTTAACCGGGTATAATACTTTTCGGCTTTTTCGTAGTTTTTCAGGTCGAAATAGTTCAGGCGCGCCGCCTGTAACAATGATTTTTCACCAAATTTATGCGGCACCCGGTCGGCCAGGATCTCGTACCCCGAGGCTGCCTTCGCCCAATCTTTCTGATTCAGGTAGATCTCACTTTTGTAATACAGCGCATCGATAGAATGTTTCCCTTCCGGAAATTTAGAGAGATAATCCTCAAACTTCCGGGCTGCTGCAGGGAAGTTTCCATTATTGAATTGAACTTCCGCCTCTTCGTACGCAAGCTGATCTTCTTCATTCACCGTTATTTCCAATCCCATTGTGCGGGCAAATTCAACATATTCCGCGCTGCGGCCCTCTTCTACAAAAATCGCTTTCGCATTGTCGAGCCCTTCCTGCGCATCCGTTGAGTTTGGAAACTGCTTTAAAAGCCGGGTATACTCAGCCAGCGCTTCCTTGTTATTGCCCAGGTTATAATATGCCAGGCCCAAACGCAGATGCGCTTTTGGTTTTAAAGATTCATTGGCGCCGCCGATTACGTTTTTAAGAAATGGGACCGCTTCCCGGAACTGTTCGTTTGCCAGATAGGTATTCGCAATCTCCATATTGGCATCCGGAATCAATGAAGAAGAAGGAAACAACCGGCTTAGTGATGAAAGCAGACTGGTTTTTTCCCTGCCATTGGTTACACCGGCAATCATTGCTTTCTGGAAAGTGGCATAGTCGGAAGAAGGCCATGAATAACCAATTACCTTATCGTACATTGCCGTGGCTCTCTTATAATCTCGGTTCATATAATAACAATCGGCCGAACGCACATAAGCATCCTGCTCAATCAGGGGAGCGTTTAATGGCGGATTGGAAGTCACCTGTTCGAAGAAGCCGAGGGCCTGCCGGTAATTTTCTTTTTTCAGGTATGCATATCCGAGATTATAGCGTGCATTAACGGGCTTTACATCTCCATTCGAGGCGCCGGATTTCAGGTATTCATGGAAATAGCGGATCGCTTCATCAATATTGTTAAGCCGATAGGCAATCTCGCCTCGCCAGAATAAAACAAAGGGCAGTACCGAACGGTTATCGGGATGCCTTTCCGCCTTTGTCAGCAATTCATTGGCCGAAACCAGCATCCCATCATTCACCAGTTCCGTTGCTCTTCCGTAATAGATTTTTGGGAGAACTGCCCGGGTGGCCGCCGATGGATTGGGCAAAGACTCGATCATTGCCAGCGCATCACGGTAGTTATTGGTATTCGCCAACACATTTACCAGCAGCTCGGTTGCCTCGCGCTGATAGGTTGAATTGGGATACGTGGATAGAAAATTTTGAAATTCTGTGAGGGCTACATCCTGATAGCCGAGTTCATATGACAGTTTCGCGTAATTGAACATTGAAATTTCGCGCTGCACTTCATTGCTGCTATTTGCCGAACAAAACAAAAACGCGTTGCGGGCATTCGCCTTCTGCCCTGTTTTCAGATAGGCATCGCCCAGCAGGTACATGGCATTTTGAGAAAGGGAATCCTCCTTGCCGCTAAGCTGCCTGAATCCTTCGATGGCCTTCGGAAGGTTACCGGACTTATAATAGCTGTATGATAATTCGTACAGATCTTCTCTCTTGACCTTATCCGATTTATTAACGTACGATTCCAGGTATGGGAGCGCCTTATCGTATTGCTGCCTTTCAAAGTAAGCATGTCCAACAAGTTGCCGGAGCTCCGTATCGTAATACTGGTCGCCTTTCTGAAGGCGGTTTTCAACATAGCTCAGGGCTTTGTCCTTCTGATTGGTACTGTAGTTAATTGTGGCAATATAATAAGGAACGATTTTTCCGTATTCAGGATGATTCTCCACTACGGTAAACGCGTCCAGCGCGTCCTTATAGTTCTTATCATAAAAAGAGATAAAACCATAATAATAGTTTGCATCCTGGTAGTTGGGATCCGATGAGCTGGTACGGATCGCGTTGAGTAAGGGTTTCGCCTGGTCAAACTGTTTCAGCGTAAAATAGGAATAACCCTGATGAAACTTCATATCGGCAATCTCGCGGTTGCTGAGATTGGCAAGGTTTGCATTTTCATACGCGGAAATGGCTTCACTGTAATTTTCCTTACGGAAATGATATTCGGCCAGATGGAAATTCATCATCTGAACTCTTGCCGCATTGTCTTCAATTTCTATAAACTCCTTTGCTGATTCAAGCGCTCTTTCTTCATTCTGCTTTAGCGCGCAAACCGTAGCATAATAGCGTACGTCCTGATAATTCAGGGCCTGATTACTTCTGTCGGTTTCGCGGAGCTTAAGCTGCAGTTCCTTTAAAAGCGGGTATGCCAGGCTATACTGTTCTTTCTGAAAAAATTCCCTTGCCTGATTAAATGTTTCATGAGGATCGTTGATGAAACGGGTTTGCTGGCCATAAGAAACCTGAAAAAAAACTGCCAGAAGGATAATAACCGATGCTTTTTTCATCTGTACTATTGTCTTTATGTTTGCTAAAGCAGTCTTTCACTAAGATATCCCGGTTGATGGGAAGGCTTATAAGATGCTAACGGGTAAAGATTCTATTTATTTTTTCATCAGCCAAACCAGATTCCAAACACCTGTGGATAACCGGCAGGATTAACAGGATTTTAAAACTTTGATGCTCGGCATTTGATTTTTTCTGAATGAGCCCTGGCTTTCATTTCAATTATCATCCAGCACATATTGTATGGTTCAAAACCGCAAGATCCGCTAAGCTTATAATAAAAATCATTCCAGAAAAAGCAAGGAGTTCCAAATCATTGTTGTCCGGGCAATAATTTTCCATCCACCCGATACCTGTATCATTTATCAATAGTGAATAAGAAGCAGTCATTGTAAATGACCCCTTCCACTTTTTTTTAGAAAAAAAGTGGAGCAAAAAAATCGGGCTCCGGAATAAATCCAAAAATTGAAACTTCCGGCATAAGGGAATGAGCAAATGTCCCAATCATTGGTGTCCGGTTAATAATTTATAATTTACCTGAACCTTTATCGACAGTAGGTTACGAGCAGTTTTCGTAAATGACCCCTTCCACTTTTTTTTAGAAAAAAAGTGGAGCAATAAAATCGGGCTCCGGAATAAATCCTAAAAATTGAAACTCCCGGCTAAATAAAAACAAGTCACAGCGAATCAATATAGCCCAGCGCCAGTAGGACTTACAAGCTAAAGATCATCTCCTGGCTTCGGTA